>CAZFQM010000089.1:0-6615 GCA_964520995.1 uncultured Oscillospiraceae bacterium | reverse complement strand
CTCTGAATGTAATTTTTTAACAACCAAATGCAAAATGATGCTCTCCAAAAGCCAATATAATATCATCATCATCCCGGCAAAAAGCAACCAAAGCGGCTTTGCTGCCGCCATGGCAGATAAAACCGCGGTCGGCTTATCCACAACAAAGATATATACCGGCAAAACGAGCATTGATATGAGAATGACAATGCCGTTAATCCATTTAAAACTCCGATTTGGCTTTGATTTTTGATTTTGATTTAACAAGCTGCTTCTCCCTTACCGTTTCAGTATAGAAATCCTTCCACATGGACAAAACGTGCTCCTTGTTATAAAAACAATGTCCCTTCCAGGAGTGCTCCACCGCCTGACAATAATATTCCTCATCATGTCGCAGGCGGTCAAGTATTTTTGCGAAGCCATCATTATCCTCGGCCTTGAGATAATAATCAAACAAAATATCCTCATAAATCGGGATATCCCGAAGCAACAGCGGAACGCGACAATTCATTGCCTCCAAAATCGTCATCGGGAACAGCTCCTCGTAGGACGGCAAAAACATCACATCGGCGAGATTGTAAATCTCATTCATCTTTTCACGTTCGATAATGCCGGTAAACCGAATATTATCGGGAGGACTTTCCACGACCTTTTTGATTTCTTCATATCCATCGGTGATTTTTCCGAAAGAAAAGCCACCTGCCCAAACAAACTGTATATCCGGCATTCTTTTTGCCAGCTCGATAAAATCGAAAATGCCCTTTCTGCGCTGTAATTGTCCTGCGCAGACTACAGTAAAACGATCTGCCGACAAGCCGTACTGCAATCGCAATTTTTTCTTATCCTCCGATGACATGGGATAAAAGGTACGGTCGCAGACATAATTCGGAATATAGGTCACCTTAGCGGGGTCCACCCCATACGCCGCAAGACGATGAATGAAATAAGGGTTGACCGTTACCAGGTAATCCATCCTTTTATAAAAGCAAATCAGGTATTTATAAAAAATCTTTTTCACCGGAAAAGGAAGCGTCAAGCTGGTCTCCAGAGTCTCCGGCAGGAAGTGCACATACCCTACGGTTGCTCCGACGTGCTTGGCAAAGGGAATCGACAAAAAATACCCGAAATTCACCGTATGGTAGTGGGTGATGTCCGCAAGCATATGCTTATTCTCATACACATCAAAGCAATCACCCAAGCCGTCCTTAACCAGCCGAACCTGTTCCTCATAGGCGGAGCCCACTCCCTGCCCTTTGACCATATCGGCTGATGAGACCATATTTATCGTGTACTTCATAAAACCAGATCCTTTCAGAAAATACAAGTCATTACCGATGAAAATCGCAGGCTGCGCACAAAAAGTAATGGCACAGTAGCAACCTACTTTATGTTCATTATAACAGATACCCTTTACAAATAAGTCGGCATATTTCTTACATTTTTCTTACAATTATTTTTCCGAAAGCAAAACAAACGCATTTTGCTTTTTGATCAAATAATGAAAATAGGAACAATTCTTATTCTATCACAAGCAGATAATATAGTCAACTTTTTGAAGTAAAAGCGAAAAAGTCTCCGCCGAACGCGAAGACATTTCTGTTATTGCTTCAATAAGTTTCCCATCCTGAAAACAGCCTCGGCAGTCCGCTCGGTGCTGTTAAAGGCAGTAAGGCGAAAATATCCCTCTCCGTTTTGCCCGAAGCCGCTTCCCGGTGTACCGACCACCTTTGCTTTCTCCAGCAGATAATCGAAAAATTCCCACGAGCTCATATTCTGCGGGCATTTCATCCAGATATAGGGAGAATTGCTTCCTCCGGCATAGTAAATCCCCAAGCGACGTAGCTGCTCGGCAATCATTTTTGCATTCTTGAGGTAATATTGAATCTGCTCTCGGATTTCTTTCTGACCCTGCACCGAAAAGACAGCCTCTGCCCCGCGTTGCACGATATAAGGTACTCCGTTAAATTTGGTAGATTGCCGCCGCAACCACATATCATGCAAGGAAAAGCCCTCCTGTCGCAGTGTCAGTGGCACTACGGTATATCCGCACCTTGTTCCGGTAAAGCCGGCTGTCTTGGAAAAAGAACAAAACTCCACGGCGCATTGCTTTGCACCCTCAATTTCATAAATACTGTGTGGATAATCCTCTTGAATAAAAGCTTCATACGCCGCATCAAACAATATAATCGCGTGATGCTCCAGCGCATAAGTAACCCAGGCTTCCAACTGCTCTCGGTGATACACCGCACCGGTCGGATTATTCGGAGAGCACAGATAAATGATGTCCGCCTGCAAATTCTCGTTCGGCATCGGCAAAAATCCGTTTTCCTCGGTTGCTTCGGCGTAGTGAATACGCCGTCCCGACATTTTATTGGTATCCACATAGACCGGATAAACCGGGTCGGTCACCAAAACCGTATTGTCCACCGAGAAAAGGTCTAGAATGTTCCCAATATCACTTTTGGCTCCGTCGCTGACAAAAATTTCATCCGTCTCCAATGTCACGTGACGATGCAGATAATATTTTTGAATCGCCTCCCGCAAAAACAGATACCCCTGCTCCGGACCGTATCCCCGAAAGGTATCCGAATGGGACATCTCCGCTACCGCAGATTGCATTGCGATAATGACCGCCTCGCAAAGCGGCAGGGTAACATCTCCGATACCAAGCCGAATGATATCGCTTTGCGGATGTAGCTCTTGATATGCAGCTACCTTTTTGTTGATTTTGGAGAACAAATAGCTGTCCTCTATTTCTTTAAAGCAGTGATTCAGCTTCACGCTTTCTTCATCCCTTTCTCATTTTGCCGTAGCTGCTCGTTCTCTACCCGATACGCCAATGCCGCCGCAATCAATTCGCGGAACAGCGGATGAGCACGATTCGGACGGCTTTTAAACTCGGGATGATATTGCACCCCGATAAAAAAGCGATGCTTCGGAATTTCCACCGCCTCGACAAGTAATCCGTTCGGTGAGGTTCCGGTAATGCACATTCCGTTTGCCTCCGCTTCCTCTCGGTATTGATTGTTAAACTCATATCGATGACGATGCCGTTCGGTAATCAAATCGGTTTGATATGCCTTTTCCAGCAAGGAGCCCGCTTTTATTTTACAGGGATAGGCACCAAGCCGCATGGTCCCGCCTTTCGGAATCTTTCCATGCTGATTCGGCATTAAGTCAATCACATTGTGCTTATCGTTAGAAGAGAACTCCCCCGAATCGGCATCGGCGTATTTCAGTACATTTCTTGCAAACTCAATGACCGCCGTCTGCATTCCAAGGCAAATACCGAGATAAGGAATATCGTTTTCCCGTGCATATTGTGCGGCTAGGATTTTTCCCTCAATGCCGCGATTGCCGAAGCCGCCCGGCACCAAAATACCGTCACAATCTCCCAACAGCTCAGCCGCTTGCTCCTTTGTAAGCTGTTCGGAATCAATCCACCGAAGCTGCACCGATGCCCCGTTTTCATATCCTCCGTGTTGCAACGCCTCCGCGACCGAAAGATAGGCATCGTGAAGCTGAACATACTTCCCGACCAAAGCAATCGTCACCGTTTTATGACAGGCGGAAATTCGTGCCAGCATTTCCTCCCATTCCCGCATATCCGGCTTCGGACAATCCAAGGACAACTCTCTGCAAACCAAATCAGACAGATGACCATGCTCCAACATTAACGGTGCTTGATACAACACCGGAACGGTGAGATTTTCAATCACGCAATCCGGCTTGACATTGCAAAAGAGCGCAATTTTTTCTTTCACACTGTTCGAAAGCGGCTCATCACAGCGCGAAATGATAATATCGGGAATAATGCCGATAGACATCAGCTCTTTGGTAGAATGCTGGGTCGGCTTAGATTTATGTTCCCCCGAGCTTTTGATATACGGCACCAAAGTCACATGAATGAACAGGCAATTTTCTTTACCGACCTCAAGAGACACCTGACGAATCGCCTCTAAAAACGGCTGACTTTCGATATCACCGGTGGTTCCGCCGATTTCGGTAATAACCACATCGGCATTTGTTTTTTCCCCGACAGCATAAATAAATGCCTTGATTTCATTCATAATGTGCGGTATCACCTGCACCGTTTCCCCGAGATAATCACCGTTGCGCTCCTTTGTCAGCACATTCCAATAGACCTTACCGGTTGTCAAATTGGAAAATTTATTAAGGTCCTCGTCGATAAACCTCTCGTAGTGGCCCAAATCCAAATCGGTTTCCGCGCCGTCCTCGGTCACAAACACCTCACCATGCTGATAGGGACTCATAGTACCGGGATCCACGTTAATATAGGGGTCCAGCTTCTGTGCCGCAACCTTTAAGCCGCGTGCTTTCAGCAATCTTCCCAGGGAGGCCGCCGTAATGCCTTTCCCGAGTCCCGAAACCACACCGCCTGTTACAAAAATATATTTACTCATTCCGTTCCCGTCCTTTCTTTCATCCTCCGTCCGGAAGCATTTTCTCTATTCTTCAATTTCACCCTTAAAAACCGTAACGGCATTTCCTTTCAAACGCACGCCGTCTTGACGATACAAAACCGTCAGCTTGCCGCCCTTTAATATCACGGTGATAAATTCATCTTTTCGGCAATATCCGTTTTCCACAGCAGCCACTGCCGCCGCACACGCTCCTGTGCCGCAAGCCCATGTTTCCCCGCTTCCACGCTCCCAAACTCGCATTTGCAGCGTATTACAGTCGATTACCTTGACAAATTCGGTATTGACACGTTGCGGAAACAGCGGCGCATTTTCAAATTGCGGTCCGATATGCTCCAACGGAAAAGAAGATAACTCCTCGGTGAACACCACACAGTGCGGATTTCCCATAGAGACACAGGTCATATGATAAAGCTGCCCATCCACGGTAATCGGTACATTTACCGCCCTTTTTCCCTCCAGCGAAACGGGAATCTCGCTCGGTGTCAGCACAGCCTTTCCCATATCCACCTCAACAGCAGCCACCGAGCCGTTTTCCACCTCAAGCTCCAATGTCTTGACACCGCTTAACGTTTCTACCGTAAGCCGACTTTTTCGAGCCAAAGCATTTTCGTATAGATATTTCCCGACACAACGAATGGCGTTACCGCACATTTTCCCCTCACTTCCGTCGGCATTAAACATCCTCATTGAGGCATCCGCTTTCTCGGATGGACAAATGAGCACAATACCGTCTCCGCCGATTCCGAAATGCCGATCGGACAGCCGCCTTGCAAGCTCAGAGGGTTTTGAAATGCTTTGATGAAAGCAATCGAAATATATGTAATCATTTCCGCAGCCCTGCATTTTCGTAAAATACAATTTCATACCGCTCACTCTCCTTGGCACAACGCTTTATGGTTGTCGATGATAACCGTAAATTCATCAAATAAAAATGCGGTATCCTGCGGTCCTGCCGAGGCTTCGGGATGAAATTGCACCGAAAAGGCAGGCATATTCAAATATCGAATTCCCTCACAGCTTCCGTCATTTACATTGGAATAGCTCAATTGCGCCGTCAAGGGCAATGTATCGGTTCGAACGGCATAGCCGTGATTTTGTGCCGTTACATAAATATGACCGTCCTCATGCCGCAGCACCGGCTGATTTGCACCGCGATGACCGTATTTGAGCTTTTCCGTTTGAGCGCCCTGGCTGAGAGCAAGAAGCTGATGTCCCAAGCAAATGCCGAAGGTCGGAATTTTTGCTTCACACAGCGTTTTCAGCTGCGCAATGAGTGCAATATTTTCACTCGGATCACCCGGGCCGTTCGAGAGCATAATACCATGCGGGTGATAGGATAAAATTTCTTCGGCAGAGGTATCATATGGCACGGTAATCACCTCACAATTTCTTTTGAGCAATTCCCTTTCGATGTTGGCTTTCGCACCGAAATCCCAGAGAACCACTCGCCGCATCGGATGCTCGGGAAGTGCAACCCGCACTTCCCCGATACTGACCTTTTTCACAGCATCGGTCACGCTATACCGACAAATCTCCGCCTTTTCCTCCTCGGTATATTCCGCAGAAAGAGAAATTTTTCCGTTCATAACGCCGTATTCCCGCACAATACGGGTCAAAGCTCTGGTGTCGATACCCGAAATGCCGCTTATTCCCTGTGCCTTTAAATAACTGTTTAAATCTCCCTCCGAGCGAAAATTGGAGGGGTGTTCACAAAGCTCCCGCACGATATATCCTTTCAGCCATGGCTTTTTGCTTTCAAAATCCGCCGAAATTACACCGTAATTTCCGATCAACGGAAAAGATTGAATCACGATTTGCCCATAATAGCTCGGATCGGTTATGGTTTCCAGATAACCGGTCATCGCGGTAGTGAAAACGACTTCACCTACAATTTCCTCCTCCGCACCGAAACACTCTCCTCGGAGTACCATGCCGTTTGCCAATTTCAGATACGCAGTTTTTGCCATTGCACCATCATTCCTTTCTTCTGCCCAATCGTCCAAAAGCGCCATGCTTTCATTTTTCCGTAAAAGCAAACAAAAAAGGCGTTCATTAAAGGGTACCACGTGGGTATCCTTTAATGAACGCCTTTGCTCATCTTTAACATTATAGTATGGTCGTTTCGATTTGTCAACCGAATTTGCCGATTTTTTCAAAAAAGTAAATTCTCAAAGTAAATGCAACAGTAGAA
>CAZFQM010000088.1:0-6629 GCA_964520995.1 uncultured Oscillospiraceae bacterium | reverse complement strand
ATAACAAATTTTCTATTGCGGCGTTAGAGGCAATTTGGTTTCATCTTCCTTTGGGGCCTTGTAGCGTAGCGGAAAGGAATGGTCATAAAGATGAAAAAGGACAGAAGCAAACAAAAACTAACAAAAAAAGATTTTGAAAAATTCCCATATCATGATACAAGGTTCTATGGACTTTTTTACACTAAAACCGATAATGGTGTAAAAGTAAAATTAGACCTCAAACGGTTTTGCTACACTACAAACAGAAATTTTGCGCCGGAAGAATCGGCTGTTATCAACAACAGACGCACCCATTATTTTTATCCGAAAAAAAGCGACTATGATGATTATTGCTGCAATGTCTTTGCTAAGAAAATAAATCAAATTAAAAGCTATTGGGAAAATCACTACAAAGAGCTGATCACTTTTGCAAAAGAGAAAATTGAAAAGCCGGCAAAAGCAACACCGGGAAACAACACGTTCTTTACAAACGGTATTATCGACTATGATGAAGCAATTGATATGTCTCGAATGTCAAACGCCGTCAACGAAGGCTTTTACCAACAGGAGTGCTATCGGGTAGTAACCAGTTTATATGCTTCTTTTGTACATCAAATGGTTTCGGAAATTGAGGCTGTCACCGTGTATGTTCTTACAAAAGAGAATGCCCTTCATGGACATTTTAATCGAAATGTCTTATATGCAACGGCAGTCAGGAAAAATAAGTGTATCAGCGATTTGCCCTCATTCCACTACTATGACAAGCTCTATTGTCTTTGGAATTTCATTAAGCATAACAGCATTTCCACATTTGAAAAACTGAAAGCGGTTTTTCCCGAAGTGATTTACGATGATGTTGATTATGAGCAAGGATTTTCCGGCTTTACAATCATCAAATTTTCAGATGAACTGATTTATGAATTACTGGATGGTTGCGATCAATTTTTTAAAGACTATTGTGAATTGGTATTTGAAGAAAAATATGAGGAAGCGCAATGGAATTATGGAAAATACTTTTTAGATATTGTTGACGAAGAAATAGAAAACATTACAAATCCTTTGGGAATCCCCTTCTATCTGTAAAAAGAAGATGTTTGTATCTAAAAGCCTTCGATGACAAAAAATTTTGAAAGAGAGGAAATAAAAATGGAATCCGCGTATTATCCGAATACGGTTGTCTTAAATCAAGAACCAAAGAAAAAGAAGCACAAAGGTATCATCATTTCTGTGATTTCAGTAGTACTGATTATTGTCGGTCTGCTGGGATTCGGCATTCTTCGAAAAGGAAAGGAATTAAAATATTATTCCGATATGGCAACGGTATCCTCTACTATGCTCGATGGTGCGATCAAAGCAGAAACCGCGGGAAATCTTGTCAAAAAAGTATGGTACAATGTAATTTATGAAGAAAGAGATACCGAAACAGACAAATACACCATGAAGAAAGGGAAATTCGCAGATGATTTTAACGATGCGCTTTCTGCATTGTTCGACGATGAAAGCTTTGTGAACAGCATTTCCGAAATCCAATCAAACCAAGCGGAAGTAACCGCTTTAATGAAAAAGCTGAGAAATCCTCCGACACGATATCGGGAAGCATATTCGGAGCTGAAAAACTATTATGACAATTACTTACAACTGACAAATGCGGTGATTAACCCAACCGGAAGCCTGAACACGTTTTCGGAAAATTTCAAAACCTATGATACAAACACTGCCAATGCGTACGAGAAAATGCTATTTTATTTCAATTAAATAAGAAATTCACTTTTTCAAAGGAGTCGGTCTGAGATACAGTACCGACTCCTTTGCTTTCTCTTACAAAAATAAATTTCGAAGCCATTTAAAGCATGAACACCTTATATTTTTTAAGGTCACTGTTTTCGCTCGCTCCAATTCCGTTTTATCGTACTTTCACAAACGACAAGAGAGATTGCCCGAAAGCAATCTCTCTCATAAAATTTCATCCTTCTTATGCCGTGATTTTACGCGGCAAGGGTGTTTCCGTGCACTTTTCTCCGTTACAGATACAAGCCGTATTCCACAAAGCAATAACGGTCATCCCAGAAGATGTTTTTGCCGCCGCACCAAACATCCGAATACTCAAAGAAGCAACTCGGACCTACACAATAGCATTCTCCCTCCTGCAGATGATGCGGTCCCAACAGGTTGCGAAGCGTTCCGATAAGCTCCACCTCGATTTCGTTTTCGCCCTCTCGAAGCAGACCGCTCAAATCCGCCTCATAAGGCTGCCACAAAATCGTCGAAGCCTCTGCTCCGTTCACTCGCACCTTGACAACGGTAGCTCCCCGCTTGGTAAATAACAGGCTTCTGTTCGCAATCTCCTCGGCACGCAATGACACCTTGTTTTTCAGCACCATCCTGCCGCTGAAAAACGGGAATTTTTGCCGTGTCAAATCGCCCGTTTTTACCGTTTTCGGCATCTCCGCAACGGCAAAGCCGCCGTCGTAGCGCACCGCATCCTTATCAAGCTCGGTAAACTCTCCCAATGTCTCCACGCCAAAATCGCCGACAACATAAATCGCTTCTATTTCGGTATCGTAGGTCAGCTTATTTTTCTCAGATTCAAACTGCAATGACTTTTTGATGTTTTCGTAAACCGTTTCGCTTTGTGTAAAGTGAATGGAAAGCTTGATCTGATTTTCTCCGACCGTGACCGCATCGGAGATATCTATCTTTCGGAATGATTTATCTCGATAATATCCGCAATCCGTCTTGGAAATTTGTTTTCCGTTCACCGAAACCGCAAACTTCTCGGGCGTTTCCAGCACCAGATAAATCGGCGTACTCGGCTTTTGCGCCACGTTCAGATAAAAAATCATATCCACATCGACCGGACGTTCCAAATGGCAAGCTTCCTCTTGAATATTGTTGACAGGCTTCCGTTTTCCTTGCAGCACACCGTCAAAATAGTAGTCACAATAATCCAAGGTGATGGCATTCGGGTCGGCTTCGGCAATCTGCCATACCCCATTCAAGCAAGGATTCAGCGGTCGGAGCTGCTTTGTCGCACAGCACTTCAGCTCCGGCTTTTCGCTCCGATAAACAAACAGCACCACCGAGCCCATTCCGACAAGGGTAACCGGGATCGACAAGCGACCGTTTTCTTCGGATTGTATGATTGGCAAAATCTCTCCACTGCCGTAATCAAATCGACCTGCGGATTTTCCCGCCACGTCAATGCAAAGCTCCCGCTTCTCGGTGGAGGTATTGACAACATAATACATCGTCATTTGTTCCTCTTCAAAGCAACGAACCGTAGAGGCAACGCCCGAAAGGTTACCGCTTTTTTCGGTGATGTGAATCGGTCTTACCGCCGACGGAACCGCATCTGCCATCGCCTGCAATGAATCGGCGACCAAGCCCTTTTTCGCCAATTTTTTCACACGGTCGGAGGGAACTCCGCCGACCATTTCGGGGATTCTGTTGCCGAATATCAGCTTGCCGCCCTCTGCTTGGAATTGCTCCAGCAAATCCACTGTTTCCGCCGCCAAATTGAGCGCATCGGGAACCACTACCACGCGGTAACGCATTTGACCGACCGTGAACAAACCGTCCGACACCGAGCCATGCAGCTGTATCAGCCGTTCATCGCCCAAATCATACTGAATTTGATTTTCTTCCAATATGTTAAGCGTCTGCGCAAACTGCCGATCCAACTCGGAAAGCAGACCGTTATCCTTGCAGTTAAAGCAAATCCAGGCGGAGGACATCGGATGGAGCACCAAGGTTTCAAACCGAACCGCTCCCTCGGATAACAGCATTCCCAAGCGGCTGAAAGCATCATTCAGCTTTCGGTATTCGCTCCACCACGGCTGCTGATAGAACAAAGTGGCAGGATAATCCCGCTTACGGATTCCGCGCAGGGAATAGCCCTCCAAATGCTGACACAACAGGTTGATTCCCCGAACCATCTGCCATTCATAAACGCGTTTCAATTCTTCAAAGCTGACATTCCAGCCGCAAAGTGCAAAGGTTTCGCTCAGCACCTGTTTTTTCCCGGTTTGATGAGCAACCGAAGCCACCTGCACTGCGGTCGCACAGGGCCAAACATCCCGCCCGAGCCAATCCATCCCCGGTATATGCATATATTCGTAATTCGGCATACAAGCGCCGTTGGGAGTCAGCTGGCTCCCCAAGGTTTCCTCCAGCACCATATGTCCGGTCAGCCTTGTACCGTGCTCCTCACACCATTGATAAAGCTGCTTGCAGAATGCATCGGTAAACAGGTCGCGCACCAGCTGCCAAAAGCGGAAACGAACTCTTTCATAGCCCTCCGCCTCGAAAAACAGCAACGGCAACAGCGGCAACAGCTCCTCGCCGTACCGCTTCCGATAATGCTCCGGCAACACAAAGGACCACGGTATTCCGTTACGGGAAATCTGCGGCTCATCGGTGAAAAAGCCATCCATTGCGGCAAAATCCTCGTCCAGCTCCTCAGTATAAGTCACATGAACCCTTTGGATAAATTCGGCAATCACCGCGGCATCCAAGGTATCCACATAAAACGGATTCACATCATAATATAAATGCGCCCATTTCCCCTCAAAGGGAATACAGCAAATGGTGAAGTCGGATTCCCGCTTCTCTTCAACCGGCTCACAGCGAAGATACTTTTGCTGATACTTGACCCCCAAGCCATTGACAGCGCCATCGCCAAAGCCGCTCGGCCAGCCGTTTTCATCATAGCCCCAGGCACTCATCCCGCGTTCTTTGCCCTCATGAATGCCGCATTTGATATTGTCCATCCATTCCTCGCCTATATATTCGGTCTGCAAACCGCCCCGCGCGTGCATAAAATAGCCGCCGAGTCCCGCCTGCTCCATCTGATCGATCTGCCATACGGTTTCATCGGTGTGCAATTTTTCATTCCATGACCAAAACGGAATCGGCCGATACTTTTTCGGCGGATCCACCAAATCCTTTTTCAACAAGCTCATATACTCATCCTTGATTGAACACAATCAATACTCCTTTTTTTTATTATAAGAAACAGCGTAATCTGCCGCTGTAAAAAAACTATTTCGAAGAGACCGAAGACACTGACGCAGAGCTGCTGTTTTCCGCCGAAGCTTCTGTATCCGTAATCTCAAATATCTCCGGGTACAGCATTGCCGCCGTCTTTCGGAGTGTCTCGACAATACGACCGCTTTGCATGGCAAACAGGGTATTATCAATGGTATAAACCTTTCCGTTTTTTACCGCATCGAAGCTTTTATAATCGGCGTTCGATTGCAGGTGCGGCAAGCCATAGGGTTCGGCAATAAAAATAACGGTGGGATTTTTCTCCCGAAGCGTTTTCACCTCTGCGGTATAATCGGTCGCCGCTTGGGCGGCATTGCTGCCGAACACCGATAACACACTGCTTTCAAAGGAATCTCCCGTCGCAATGATGCCGTTCGGGTTAATCACATACAAAAAGCTGCAAGTGGATGCTTCCTGCGGAAGCTTTGCTTTGATGTCATTGATTTCCGCCTCCAGCTCTGCGAACCTACTTTCCCCCGCCTGAGCGCCGTCCTTTTGTCCCAGAAGCAGCAGCCCGATATTTCGGTACAGCGTTTTCAGCTCCGCTAAGCTTTTTGCCATCGGCAGAACGACAACCTGTATTTTTGCCGCCTCCAAGGCTTCCATTTCCTTTTTGGATAAAGAGTCATGGGTCAACACCACGTCGGGAAGCGCCGCAACAATTGCCGCAGTATCAAGATGTCCCGTCTTTCCCGCCGTCGGAAGCTCTTTTGCCTTTTCGGGATAATCGGCATCCTCGGTGCGAAGCACAACACGCTCTCCGTAGCCCTGCTCAAACAAAATTTCCAGCAGAGAGGGAGAAAGGCAAGCTACCTTTTCAGGCTGCTTTTCGACGGTCACGTTTGCAACCTGTACCGGATAGGGCTGTACTTCCTCTTCTTTTTTGTTTCGGATATCGCATCCGACCAAGGCTCCGAGAAAAGTCAATATCAAAACAACAGCGATGATTTTTTTCATAGCGTTTGCGTTCTGCTTTCGGGAAACAAAAGCATCCTTTCTATGGTATTACAACAGTGGCATTCCCAGCTCCAACCGTCCTTGTATCGAATCAATATACTGTCTGGCGATTCGCGGAGAGCGTCCCGCCTTTTGCAGAGCAAACCGCTCCGCCCCTTTCAGCAGTACCTCCTCCTCGATGTCAAGGGCACGGTCCTCGGCAATCTTTTTCACGATATCCAGATATTTTGCTTTATCCGGCACCGTAAAGGTAATAGTCAAGCCGAAGCGGTCCGACAAAGACAAGCTGTCATCAATCGTATCCGCGCGGTGAATCTCGTCTCCCTCTCGGGAAGAAAAGGTCTCTTTGATGAGATGCCGACGGTTAGAGGTGGCATAGATCACCGTATTATCCGCTTTTTTGGAAAGTGAGCCCTCCAGCACCGCCTTCAGCTCACCGAAGCCGTCATCATTCTCGTTAAAGGTCAAATCGTCAATGAAAATAATAAATTTCAAAGGATTATCCGCCAGCATTTCAATCAGAGCGGACAGATGATTGAGATTTTTCTTTTCCACCTGGACAATGCGAAGTCCCATGCCGTAATACTCGTTGAGCAACGCCTTTACCGTTGAGGACTTTCCGGTACCGCGGTCGCCGTAAAGCAAAA
>CAZFQM010000087.1:1818-6631 GCA_964520995.1 uncultured Oscillospiraceae bacterium | reverse complement strand
GTCAAACAAGCACCACATCAAGGTCAAAACGCTGATGGTGTGAAACAGTGAGGCGACCGCGGCACTGATGCCGATTGACGGGATATCTTTCCATTTTTTACGCAACAGACGGAACAAAAGCCCTGCAATCACGCCCAAAAGGATCCGCGGAACAAAGCACATGACAATCGAAGCAAGCGGATTGGGACTAACAAACGGAGAAAAAATCAAATCGCCGTAGGAAGCCGAGGTTGTTGCCTTGATCATGCTCATCAAGCCGAAAGAGAAGCCCAAAATACCGCCGCAAGTGGGTCCCATAATGACTGCTCCGATGATGACCGGAATGTGCATGAGGGTGATCGAAATCATCGGCGGTATCATGATGAATCCGATCGGAGTGAATGCAAGTATCGCCTGAAGTGCGATCAGCATTGCCAGCAAAACCATTTTTTGGATTTTTGCCGTTGAGTTTGACATAAAAATTCCTCCTTGCTGTTGCTTTGCCATGGTGGCAAATGCAGCGCAAATAAAATATATTGCCATGCCGTTGCGAAAACGGCGGATAGCCGACAAAAGCACCGTTATTTTTCTGCGGTATTCTTTCGATACAACACCCGCAGACCGTCTAACAAAAGCGTTTCATCCTTTTTGATTTCGGAGCGGCAATGCGGCAAAACAGCGCCTACCAAGCCGCCGCAGGCAACCACCGTGACATCCTTGCCCAGAATCTCCCGATACCGCTCAATCATGCCGTCAAGCATGCTTGCCGCGCCTAAAATGGTACCCGCTTTCATACAATCAATGGTATTCGTGCCGATCGGCGCAATGTTTTCGCCGTCCAAACGAATCTGCGGCAGCAAAGCAGCCTGTGCCGAAAGTGCCTCCAACGCAATCATCACACCGGGCATAATCGCTCCGCCGCGGAAGCAGCCCTCTTTATCCACCACGGTAATCTTGGTTGCCGTGCCGAGATCGACAATAATAACCGGCAAGGGGTATTTTTCCATTGCCCCGATTGCCGTAGCAAGCAGGTCGGCACCGAGTTGCCCCGGATTGTCGATTTTTATATTCAAGCCGGTTTTCATGCCGGGTCCGATGGTCAGCACCTTTACCTTTTTAATCAGCCGTATTGCATTACGAAGCACGGCGGAAAGCGGCGGAACCACCGATGACACGATTCCTCCGGTAATATCGTCGGGATGACAATGATACAAGCCGAGAATCTCCTTAATCAACACCGCATACTCAAACTCGGTGCGTGAAGAATCGGTACGAATGCGGGCGACGAACAAAAGCTGCTCCTCCCGATATCCGCCGAGTACAATATTCGAATTTCCGATATCAACTGCCAAAAGCATAATAACGCATCCTTTTCGGTTAGTACTTTTTAGTTTACCGCAAACAGCCGTCAAAGTCAACCCTATGCTTTCGGCAGTTTTTCCTGTCTACTTGCTTTTCAGCGGCGTCTTATATTTATTAAATTCCTTTAGCGCCGCATTCGGCTTTAATGCCTCGGTAAACAAGCCCGCCGCATTCAAGCCTTGGAATCGGGCATCCTTCGAAAAATTCGGATAATACTCCGGATAGAAATAGATACATCCCGACACCTCGGGCGTTTCCATGACAAACTTCAAAAAGTCGCGAATCCAATTCTGCTGTCCCTCCGGTGTCAGCGGATAGCCGATGTCAGGTTGAAAACACAAGAAACAGATTTAGATACAATATCCTCCCCCGCAGAATGCCCGGCTGTCGCACCCTTTTCAATCCCCCTCCATATAATGGGGTGAAATCAAAAAGCAAGGTGGTGCTACGGCATATATCGCATATATGCTTTTCGCTATGGAAAATTGGCTGTTGGTAACCGTTTTATCCCTTGATACGCTGTTCGTCTGCTTGACCTACGGGATGAAAAAAATCAAAATCCCCTTTTTGTCGGCATTGACCATTGCCGGAATCGGCACCGGTTGTTTTACAACCTCTGTTTTACTCGGAAATCTGATAAATCGCCTGCTGATAAGCTGTCACGCGGAGGAGCTACTCAAAAAAATCGGCTGTGCGGTTTTGCTCATCATGGGAGTGGTCAATCTGCTTCAAAGCCTGCTCAAGAGGATGTTTCGGCAGAGCAAAAGTTTTCACTTTAACATATCGGAGCTTAACTTTGTATTGAACATCTGCATCGACGAAACCAAAGCAGACCTGGATTGCTCTCAGAATTTATCGGTGCGGGAGGCAATTTTATTGGCATCGGCGTTGTCGGCAGACTCCCTACTTGGCGGCTTCAGCGTACAAGGGAATCCCGCAACACTGCTTTGCTTGAGCGTCTATTCGCTGATAATGGGCTTGGCGGCAATCTATCTCGGTATGCTTCTGGGCAAAAGGATGTCGCAGTGCGGCTTTAACTTATCCTGGCTCAGCGGTGTCATTTTGATTTTAATCGCCTTTTGGAAAAGGCGATAGGCATATACAAAAAGGCGAAAATATGTTATAATAGAAAATAAAATCACGTTCCCCTTAATCACAAGCCTTTCGACCCATGGGGACAAGTCTCCCGACTTATCCTCGCCTCGACTTTTTCCCGACTTATTGCCCGGAGCGTGACAGAAAAAGCGAAAACACCGTAGCAAAGCGGTTCTCTTCCTCAGCGGATGACAAACGCTTGATACCAATCATCATACAAAGCCATGCAAAAAAGAGAAGTTGTATTTCCCCACAGTTTCTCGGAAAGGATGCTTTCATGAACTGGAGTTTAATGACCGGATATTACAACGCCGTTGTTCGCTGGGCGTTGCCGATTGCGGCAATTCTCATCTTAATATTTTGCGCCAAAATGCTGTTCGGAAAGCGGCAACCGCCTAAAACGCTTGCCATTTTAACAACACGGGACGGAACACGCTATCCTATCACCTCCTGTGAAAGCATGATCGGCAGGAACGCTCTCTGCGACGTGCACCTAACCTCCGCGGCGGTATCACGTCGACACGCCGTACTAACCTATCAAGGCGGCTGGTTTATCGGCGCTTGTCATTCCAAAAGCGGCATTCTCATAAACGGAGAACGCGCCGAGAAACACGCCGCATTGAACTACGGGGATGCAATCACGGTCGGAGATATTCTTTTAAAGCTGGAGCCTCCGACCCCTACCTCATCGGAGGGAACGGGTCAGGAAAGACGAAAGGCATTCTCCTCGATACCGGCGCTCTTCTTTTTATGCTTTTTTCAGCTGCTCGCCTTTTTGTCAATCGTTTTTCATTATATTGAAGCCCTTCCGTGGACGATTCCGACCTGCTTTGGCGGCTTGCTTCTAGTCGAATGGATTTATTTCGGCGTAAAAAAGTGCAAAAATATCGGCATTGAAATTTTGGCATTCTTTTTGGTTACCATCGGTCTCTGTGTTGCTGCGTCGGCTACCCCTTCCTCCCTGCCGAAGCAATTTATCGCCGTGCTCTTGGGATTGGGTTGTTTCTGCCTATTGGAATGGCTTATGCGGGATATTCACCGCACCATGCGCCTTCGCTATGTGGCTGCCGCCCTCGGCTTGCTCCTGCTGGCGATAAATTTGCTGTTCGGTGAGAGCCGCTACGGTGCGAAAAACTGGCTCAACTTGGGCTTTGTGACCATCCAGCCCTCCGAATTTGTCAAGGTGGCTTTCTTGCTTGCCTGCTCCGCAACCATGGAGCGGCTGACCGATTGGCGCAACACACTGCTCTTTTCGGGCTTCTCAATCGCCTGTTTGGGCGCACTTTTCCTCATGCGAGATTACGGCACCGCCGCCGTTTTCTTTGTCGGTATCGTTACAATCGCTTATATGCGTTCGGGAGATTGGAAGGTTCTTGTCGGCTTTGCAGGAACTGCTTTATTGGCAATCCCGACAATTATTTTCTACCACCCTTATATTGCACGCCGCTTTTCAAGCTATCTGCGAGCATGGGAGTTTGCCTCCACCAAGGGATATCAGCAAACCCGAGCCATGATTGCCATCGGCAGCGGCGGTCTGCTGGGAGTGGGCGGCGGAAACGGCAACCTCGATCGTGTTGCCGCCTCTGACACCGACCTGGTTTTCGGCATTGTCTGTGAGGAATGGGGTCTCATCGTTGCGCTTTGCTGTGCGACCTGCCTGCTGCTCTTCGCCGCATGGGCAATTTACGCGGCACCGCGCGCACGCTCCGCCTATTATTCCATTGCAGCCTGCACCGCAGGCGGAATGCTTCTCTTCCAAGCGGCACTGAATATCTTCGGTTCTACCGACCTGCTGCCGCTGACCGGGGTCACCCTCCCTTTTATCAGCAACGGCGGCTCAAGCATGGTGGCAAGCTTTGCCATGCTCTCTTTCTTCAAAGTGCTCGGAAGCAATGGCAGTGAGAGGTCGACGCCTACCGTCTCAAAGCCGAAAGGAGTGTCTGCTTAAAATGAAACAAATGTCACGTTGCTCCCTGCTTTTGCGGGTCATCATAATCTGCTTTGCCGCAGGCTTAGCCTTGTTGTGCGTTGTTTTTGTATTAAACGCCTCCGATTGGACATCCTATCCTGCCAATCGCCATATATTCAACAGTAAGGCAATCCTGTCGAGAGCCGGAAGCATTACCGACCGCAACGGTATCGTTTTGGCACAAACCATTGACGGCGAAAGAATATACAGTGACAGCACCGATATCCGAAAAGCCCTACTGCACACGGTGGGAGATTCTTCGGGGCAGATTAAGACCGGCTTGCAAAGCAGCTATTGGAAAAAGCTGGTCGGCTACAATTTGATAAACGGGGTCTTTCAGCCGAGCGGTCGCGGAAATGACATTTCGCTGACCCTGGATGCTTCGCTTTGTGCGACAGCCTCGAAAGC
>CAZFQM010000087.1:0-1808 GCA_964520995.1 uncultured Oscillospiraceae bacterium | reverse complement strand
CACCGTCGGCGTTTACAACTATAAGACAGGTGAGCTGCTTTGCATAGTCAGCACACCGACCTATGATATCAACAATCCGCCCGAAATTTCCGAGGAAGATGAAAAATACACCGGTGTTTATCTCAATCGCTTTCTCTCTTCCTCCTACACCCCCGGTTCCACCTTTAAGGTAGTCACCGCGGCGGCAGCACTGCAAACCTTTGATGACATGGAGAATATGGAATTCACCTGCAATGCCGGCGTGGAAATCGAGGGGGAATGGGTCAGCTGTTTAAGTCGGCACGGCACCCTGAAATTCAAGGATGCGCTGGCAAAATCCTGCAACGCCTATTTTGCGCAGCTCGCAGTAAAGCTGGGTCCCGAAACGCTGAACGCCTATGCCGAAAAAATGGGCTTTAACCAAGCCTTTGCGCTGGACGGCATCCCCGCCAAAACAAGCACAATCGATTATACCGACATCCGCAACATTGACCTTGCCTGGGCGGGAATGGGGCAGTATACCACCCTGGCGAATCCCTTGCAGTATCTGACCATGGTCGGTGCAATCGCAAACGACGGTCTCCCTGTCAAGCCCTACATGGTCGAAAGCATCACCTCTCCCACGGGATTGCCGCTGCATTTTCGTCTCTCCCGCACAGGGAGCCGAATGCTCAGCACCGAGGCGGCACAAACGCTCTCCGACATGATGCGGTATACCGTCCAAACCAACTACAAGGACAGCAGCTTTCCCGGACTTCAGGTCTGCGCAAAAACCGGCACTGCCGAAGTGGGAGAGACTACCACGCCGCACTCCTGGATTATCGGCTTTGTCAGAGACGAAAATATGCCGCTTGCCTTTGCGGTCATCGCCGAGAATGCGGGAAGCGGAAGCCGCGTTGCGCTGCGAATCGCCAACACGGTATTGCAGGCAGCAAAACAGTAAGCTTTTCGCAAAACAGATATCGGCAATTTCGGAACAACGCGATTGCCGATATTTTTATTTGAGCAAAACGAAACATTTTTCCGGATTCAACTGTATTCTAATCAGAAGCCTTCAAAAAGCAGGACAGCCGTGCAGGAAAGGAATGATCATCGCAATGGGAAATCAATTGTTGCGTACGAGCAATTGTATTTCGGAGCAAATCGAAAAATTCGGAAATATGATTTACCGTTTGGGGATTCTCTATCTGAAGAACGAACAGGATGCACAGGATATGTTTCAAGAGGTATTTTTGCGCCTTTTCGAAAAACATCCCGTCTTTGAAAGTGAGGAGCATGAAAAGGCATGGCTGATTACGGTAGCATCGAATTATTGCAAAAACTTTCTGCATACCGCCTGGTATCGCAAAACCGTCCCGCTCGAGCAGCTGACCGGTGCGATAGAGGAGGAATCGGATGCGGAAACCGTTACCGCGCTGTTGACGCTCCCCCTGAAATACAGACAGGTGCTGTATCTGCACTATTATGAAGGCTATTCTACAGAGGAAATCGCCACTCTGCTGCATATCAAGCCCGCGACTGTGCGCACGCAGCTGAAGAGAGGCAGAGAGCTTCTGAAAAACAAGTTGATTGGAGATGTAACACATGAAGACGCTTTTCAAGGGATTTGATCGGCTGGTTGCGGATGAGAAGCTAAAAGAGAAAACCGTTCGTAAAATCTTAGCGCAATCTGACACACCCAAAATCGGCTATATTAGGATAAAGAAAGCAATTGCGGCTTGCCTTGCGGTGGTATTGGTGGGCGGAGGTGCTTTTGCGGCAATGCAAAGCGGATTTTTTGACATACCGCAAGGTTCCGATTCCCTTTCAACGGGAAAAAACGAGTACAT
>CAZFQM010000086.1:0-6642 GCA_964520995.1 uncultured Oscillospiraceae bacterium | reverse complement strand
AACCGGAAGCATCGAAGCCATGGATACCGGTACCCCATCCTGCCGCTTGACAACCACGGTAATGCGGTCAAACAGCGTATTGAAATAATCGGCAATATACTCCTCGGAGTCCGCAAAGCGCTCTTTCCAAAGCTGCTTCAGAAAAGGAATGTCCTGTTCGAATGCACAAGCTGTCATCGGCATCACCGCCTTTTTTTACCGCATCAATACGGCGGTATATTTTTTCAACAGTATTTCGGGATGGTAGGACAGCTTGGCTTTACGCAAGCCCTCCAAGCCCATGTCCTCCTCACGATTGATGTATCTGAAGCTTGCCGCACAATGAGAAACGAATTGATTGTTGATGGTCGGGTATGCGCCCCGCACATCCGAAAATGCCTTTTCGATATGAACCACAAAGGTGTCCGAATTGAGTGGCTCTCCCAGGGTGTATCCGACGACCCTGTCGTCTACCCGAAGAATGCCGCCGACCAACTCCAAGGTGTCATAATGTCGAAATGCCTTTTGGATGGCGCAGACCTCTTTTTGCTTGCTCGGGTCCTCGAAGCAGCCGTTGACAGCGCACCATGCGGCATTCATCTCCAGACATTCCGCTCGATTTTCGGGGGTAATCGGCTCAAAGCACCAATTGTTCTGCTTAAACTGATTGACGTGGTTGCGTTTGGCATGAAGCTTCTTGCCGGAAAGGGTGATCAAGCTTTCGGAGGTGTAGATATAATCGAAGTTGTCACGATCCTCTTCAAAGCGGAATTGCTCGGGAAAAGCAGCTTCCAGCTCGGCCTTGGCTTCCTCACAGATGCCGTGCATATGAAAGGAAATCGCCTTTTCACGGCAGTATTGCAGCAATGCTTCTATCGCTTCGGCTAAATCCGAGCTGCCCGCAGGGAAAAGAAAGCTTGGGCACTGCTCACCGACCGATGCCAAATAGCGCTCCTTCCATTTGCAAACCTCGATGTGATATTGCGTGCCCCAGATATAATTTCCCGCAAAGGAATATTCGCTTCCGCGGAAATCGGAGGTCTTTAAAAGCGGAACAATCCACTCACGGTCTTCTATTGTAATCGGTTTAAAATTCAGCAAAAAAATCCTCTTTTCTTTGGGGAAAGGGTTTGGTTATCGGATATACTTATTATTTGATCTCGGTGCTGCGATAATACGCACGCATTTCGGAAATTTTTCCGCAGGACATTTTCCCCTCGGGACAACTGCCTTTCAGACAGCTCGGACCTGCATTTTTAAAGAGGGTCGGTGCGACCTCACGCACTATTTTCAGCATTTCGTCGGCAACCGCCTTGATCTCCCATTGGGCGCGATTACAGCAACGATGGCGGAAAAAGTTATAAAGCGTTCGGGCGTTCATGGTGACGATAATCGAGGTCTCGCAGGCGTTCGGCAGAACAAAGCGTGCATCCTCCTGCGCTTTTTTCAGCAATGCGTTATAATCCTTTTTGTAGTTTTCTTTAAAATATGCAATCGGCTCGCCCTCAGCGGGAAGCTCGATTTCTTTTTCGCGGGCGAAAGCGAGAATATCCCTTGTCACGATGGCAGTGCGCAGCACTTCATAGGAATGCTGAATCGACTCCATGGTTTCGCGATACAGCCTGTCGGTATCGGGGTCTGCCGACACCGCGGGCGGCGTAACATAGGAAAACTGTGTCTCACTGACATATCGCTGGCTCTTCTGGCTGTAGGATGCCAAGCGGTGTCGTACCAGCTGATGACTGCAGGCGCGGGAAATGCCCTCGATGCCGAAGGTAAAGGAAACGTGCTCAATCGGACTTTCATGTCCCATACCGGCAAGCATCTCCACGAAATCGGCTGCCTTTTCCTCGGTCAGGCTGTCATAAAGGGTATCAATCCCGCTGTCGGAGTAGCAGAGCTTTGCCGCGCAGGCAATGACCTTTTCCGGCTCGGGAGTATGAGATAATAAAATAACTTTCATAAAAGATCCTCTATCCTTTTTATAAATTCAAGACAGCTTGTCCGCACTGTCGGTAAAAAGCGATTGCTTCGGTGTACCGCGGCGGCAGAGCGTTCTGTCGCCACGGTGCATTTTGTTTCGGTTGTTTACAGTGTGTCTGTTCGGCAATCGAAATCGGAAGCGGTCGGCTCCTCACATTCCAGCTCGTTCAATCGGGGCGGGAAGAATTCATTGACCGGGAATTTGATTCTTTGGAACAGTTCACACGGGTCATCGGTGGTAGTCACGCATTCCTTATCGGGGATGCAGAAATCGTAGATCGGAATCATCATCTGGACAGAACGCTCGATTTGGCAAATCGAGAACATCCCGACGGTGACCAGCACAAGCTTTGCGGGCTCGTCATCAGTAAATTTGCCCTCAAACGCCGCGGCAATCGAATCGGGGATAGCAGAGGCGGAGATGGCAATCTTGCCCGAGCAATCCTCACATAGCTTGCAAGCAAGACAGATCGGATTTACGACCTGCACACCCGCCTTGGGCGTGTTGGCAGGGGAGTTGCCGCAACGCTCCTGCTGCTGTGCGGCGGTTCCGTCCGAGGTAAACACCTTGACGCCGCCCTCACTGCCGTACAGAATGACCTTTTTGCTGAACGCGGAAAGCCCGTAAACCGTTGTCGGGCATTCCTGCGGCGAGGTGTAGGCGTCGATATGTACCTTAAAGAAAAAGGTCATGTCAACCGAATAAAAGCCCTTGTTAAACGGAACCGGCTCCACATCGAGAAAAACATTGAGCACCTCCACCTTGCGGCATTTTACGCTCAATGCATCGGTAATCGTCGGCTGCGTTTGGTCGGTAAAAAGCACCTGCAAGTCCTCCAGGCAATCCTTGTCGCTGCAACTGTCATACACCCTGCCCGCATTGATGCAAACCGCTTCCTTAAAGCAATTTGCGTGATTGGCAGAATTGAAATTTGCATCAGCCATAATAATCCTCCTAATAATATGATTAAGGTTGTAAAAGCAAAGCCTCAATACATATTATGAGGAAACAGCGAATTTGTGCACGAAAAAACCGAAAATTTCGGATTTTTCGGTCGGACAGACTATACTTCTTTTTATTGTAACATATCGGCAGGCTTGAATCAAGAAAACAAATGTAAATAAGAGAGGTTTTTCAGCGTTGTAAATAATCCACGACCTCGACGGTCTTGCCATCTCGGAGGTAGACGCGGGGTACTCGTTTGCTGATGTCGCAGATAATCTCGTAAGAAATCGTGTTGGCAAGCGCGGCAACCTCATCGACCGAGAGAAAGCTGTCCTCCGAGTGTCCGAACACCGTTACCACATCTCCCGCCTTGGCTTGCGGGATGTCGGTCACGTCCAGCATCAGCTGGTCCATACAGATTTTTCCGAGAATCGCGGCAGATTTGCCGTGTAACAGCATCCTGCCCTTTCCCGACAAGGCACGATGGTATCCGTCGGCGTAGCCGATCGGGACGGTCGCAATCCGCATCGGACGTTCGGTAACAAAGCTTCTCCCATAGCTGATCGAACGACCGGGCGGAACCTCCTTTACCATGGTGACGATGGTTTTCAGCTCCATCAGCGGTTTGAGTGGCAGTAAGCTTTGAAAATCCTCGGCGGGAGCCAGACCATACATGGCAATTCCCATGCGAGCCAGGTTGCAAATCGGGTCGGGATGTCGCATGATTCCGGCGCTGTTTTGCAGGTGGATATAGCGGAAGTGCAGCCCCGATTGAAGTAGCTTCTCGGTCAGGTCATTGAAGAAGCCCTGCTGTGCATCGGTGTAGGCAAGTGCCTCCTCGCTCAGCTCATCCGCCACCGAAAAGTGGGAGAAAATCCCCTCAAAGGAAAGCCCTTTCAGCCTGCAAACAGAGAGAATCTCCTGTAGGGCATCGGCGTGAAGCTGATTGACAAAGCCGATTCGCCCCATTCCGGTGTCGATTTTCAGATGACATTTTACCGTTACGCCCGCCGCCTCCGCCGCTTGGCTGAGACGCTCGGCATATTCGGTGCAAAATACACTTTGGCTGATTTGATACTTTGCCAGAACATCGGCATATTCGGCGGGAGTCACTCCCAAAATCAAGATTTCCCCCTCTGCGCCGGCATTGCGGAGCGACAACGCCTCCTCCAGGTTGGAAACGCCGAAAAAGCGGATGCCCAGCCGACAAAGCTCGGCTGCAATTGCTCTGTCGCCGTGTCCGTAGGCATCGGCTTTGACAATTGCCATCAGGTTAATATCCGCAGAAAGGCAGCCGCGCAGACAGCTTACATTATATTCCAAGTGGTCAAGATTGATTTCCGCCCACGTTCTTTTCAGTAATTTATTCAAGCAAGAGGACATCCTTTCATAAAAATGTAATGATTTATCCATAAAAAGGAAATAATATTAAAATATAATTTATAACAAACGTTTGTTTGTGACAATCGAATCAGCTAAGCTGCAACAGCTTCTGCCCATTGCCGATGCTTTCCCGATTTCTCTGTCGGGAAACGGAAAAAAACACGCGAGGCAGGAAAGGAAAACGCGATGATGAATCTTTCAAAATCAGTAGCCTTTACCGGACATCGTCCCGAAAAAATCACCTTCGGCTGTCAGGAGGACAGTGCGCAAATCCAACGGGTCAAGCAGGAGCTTCGCGAAGCGATCATCGAAAAGATCGAGACAGGTTGTAGCTGCTTTTTAAGCGGAATGGCGATGGGAGCCGACCTTTGGGCGGGAGAAATCGTATTGGAGCTGAAACGGCAATATCCTCATATTAAATTGACGGCAGTTATTCCTTATGCGGGGCAATCGGATTGCTTCCCCGCAAGCTGGCGGCAGAGGTATGATGCCGTATTGGCGGGTTGCGATTACGCCACAGTGCTGAGCGATTTCTATTATAAGGGGTGCTTTCGGGCACGTAATCAATGGCTGCTGGCACATTCCGAGCATCTGATTGCCGTGTTTAACGGTAGTCGAGGCGGCACCATGCAGACCCTCAATGACGCCCTGCTGTCGGGGCACCGCGTAACCGTCATCCGATGTTGATTACTTTTTTCCTTTTTTACCCGAGGAAGAGCTGAGCAGTAAAATACCGGTAACATTGGCGACGATGGACAGCACCATCAATACAAGGCTGAGCGAGGAATCGGAGGTCAGAAAGAGAAGCACACAGACGACCAAGCTGACAAGACCGAGAACAAGCAGAAGAATGCTGAAAACCTTTAATCCCATGAAAATCGGCTCCTTTCGGTAAATATTAAAATGATGATAAACCTCTCTTTGCAGCAGTTGTTTTGCAAGGAGAGATTTTCCTATATCAATATAACATTTTTCAACGAGATTTTCAAGATATATCGGCATGGAAATACAGGCAGCTCGGAATTTCGGTGAAACAACATATGCAATATCATATGTCTGAACGTCTGCTTTAAATAAAGAGCGAAAGACTGTATCGATAAGCACTGCAGGATGCTTCAAAACGCCATAAAATCGCCACTCTACTGTGAGTAGAGTGGCGATTTTATGGTGAAAGCAACCTCTTTCTCTAGGCACAAACGACGCTGTCAAGGGGCTTAAGTAGGAGAACACACGAGGAAAGCGGCATCGCCTTTCCGCACAAAGCCGACTTTTGCGCACTCTACCATGGGTAGAGTGCATATTTTTACCTCTACCGGGTCAAAATGAGCGGTGGAGAGAGAAAAAGGCAGGGTAGGGTGACAAAACGGAATTTTTGGTGTATAGTAAAAGGCGAGGTCGGGAAAAATCCGTTTTCTTCGGTTGCAATCAAAGCGTGTTAAAGCAACGCCGGATTGCCGTCGGATTTTCGACTATCATATAAAGCGAGGTTTTTTTATGAGTTCCTATGTTTTAAGCTGTTGTTCCACTGTTGATTTGTCGGCAGAGCATTTGAAAAGAAGAAACATCAAGTATGCTTGCTTTCATTTTTCTTTAGACGGAAAAGAATATATTGACGATTTGGGAAAAAGTATTTCTTATAAGGATTTTTACAAAGCGATGCTGGACGGTGCCGAAACCAAAACGTCTCAGATAAACGTAGACGGATATATGGAATATTTTGAGCCGTTTTTACAGCAGGGGAAAGACATTTTACACGTTTGCCTTTCCAGCGGAATATCCGGTTCCTATAATTCTGCGAAAATTGCCAAAGAGACCTTGGCGGAAAAATACCCGGAGCGGAAGATCAGAGTTATCGATTCGTTGGGTGCTTCCTCCGGAAGCGGCTTGCTGATGAACAAGCTGGCGGATTTCCGAGATCAGGGCATGGAGCTTGACGAACTGGCGGATTGGGCAGAGCAACACAAGCTGGAAGTTCACCATTGGTTCTTCTCTGCCGACCTTACTTTCTATGTCAAGGGCGGACGAATCACCAAAGCTGCCGGCTGGTTCGGTACCGTGCTGAAAATCTGTCCGGTATTGAATGTAGACAATATAGGACACCTGATTCCGAGAAAGAAAATCCGCGGCAAGAAAAAAGCGATCGAGGAAATCATAAATCAGATGGAGGCACACGCACAAAACGGCTTGAAATATGCCGACACCTGCTATATTTGCCATTCCGATTGTCCCGAGGATGCGCAGGCGGTTGCCGAGCTGGTGGAGAAAAGATTCCGCCATCTGCCCGAGAAGGTGCTGATAAACAATATCGGTACCACCATCGGAAGCCACTCCGGTCCCGGAACCGTCGCAAT
>CAZFQM010000085.1:0-6664 GCA_964520995.1 uncultured Oscillospiraceae bacterium | reverse complement strand
GTATGACCCGGAGGGAAAGGTTTACATGATTCCCTCTGCGGCAAGCATGATGTCCTATGTTCCCCGCGTAGAGAAGGTGTCCCGCAAAAGCGATGAATATACCGTGACGGTGGGATATGTACCCTCCGGTCCGCTTTGGGAGGGCGACATCAACGGACAGAAGTATGAACCGGATGCCGATAAATTTTTAAACTATATCCTCAAGAAGAACGGAAAGGACAGCTATATCATTACCGCGGTAAAGGAGTTGCCTGTTGAGGATGACACGGTCAGCGAGCCTACTTCGGAGAATGCAATTTCCTCCGAGACGTCCTCCTTACCTGCTTCCTCCGAAGCGACTTCGAGCGCTCCGACAGCTTCCTCTGTCATTTCGTCTAAGTAGTATTGCACGCGACAAAATTTGCATACCAAGGTGAACGCCCTAACTGCAGGAAGGCTTGCTGTGCGGGCGTTTCTCTCTGTTAAAGGAAAGGAAACGGACATTGGAACACGAGTATCCTTATTCTGATAATTACAAGCGCTATTACACCTTGAATTATTATTTTCGGCAAAAATTTCATTCCAAGGTTTTTAAGGTGTCCTTAAATGCCGGTTTCACCTGCCCGAATCGGGACGGGACAAAGGGATTCGGCGGATGCACCTACTGCTCCGAACAGGGGAGTGGGGAATTTGCGGGAAATCCGACCGATGATATTATTTGCCAATTCAATACCGTGCGGGACGCTTTGTTGAAAAAATGGCCGGAAGCCTGCTATATCCCTTATTTTCAGGCGTTTACCAACACCTACGCTCCTGCTTCGGTGCTGAGGGAACGCTTTGAGCCGGTGCTTCAACAGGAAAACGTTGTCGGTTTAAGCATTGCCACTCGCGCCGATTGCCTGGAGGAGGATGTGCTGGATTATCTTTCGGAGCTGAATCGGCGTACCTGCTTGAATGTGGAATTGGGGTTGCAAACCATTCACGATATCACTGCCGAAAAGATTAACCGTCAACACAGCTATGCGGACTTCCTGGAGGGCTATGAGCGGCTGAGATGTCGTGATATTCCCGTTTGCATCCATTTAATCGACGGCTTGCCGGGAGAAAGCAGGGAAATGATGCTTCAAACCGCAAGAGAGGTTGGCAGATTAAAGCCGCACAGTGTCAAAATACATCTGTTGCATATTTTGGAGGGAACTCCGATGGCGGAGGACTACAAGCAGGGAAAATTCGAGGTGTTGTCATTGCCCGAATATGTTTCGATTGTTTGCGACCAGCTGGAGCTGCTGCCGTCGGATACGGTGATTCAGCGCATTACGGGGGACGGTGACCGTGAAAAGCTGCTGGCACCTCTTTGGAGCTTGAAAAAGCTGGTGGTCATGAACGAAATCGACAAGGAGCTGAAGCGCCGCAATTCGTTTCAGGGAAAATATGCCACAACAGATCAAGCCGATTGACTCGGAGACAAAATAAACCCACGCATTGCTTTTTGAGGCAACACGTGGGTTTGGTGCTATCGGGATGATTATTTTTTGGCGTTCGGGTGCTTGACCTGTCTTTTTTTGTCTTTTTCTTCAAACTCTTCAAATGCTTTGATGATGCGCTTGACCAGTTGATGGCGGACAACGTCCTTGTTGGAGAGGTAGACTACGGCGATATCGTCGATTCCTTTGAGCATCTCCGCACATTTCTTTAAGCCGGAGCCGGTCTCTTTCGGGAGGTCGATTTGGGTGATATCGCCCGTTAGGATGACCTTGGAGCCTTCTCCGAAGCGGGTAAGCACCATCTTCAGCGTTTCCAGGGAGGCGTTTTGCGATTCATCCACCAAAACCAGGGCGTCATTCAAGGTGCGCCCGCGCATATAAGCCAGCGGTGCAATTTCAATCAAACCGCGTTCCATGCATTTTTGAAACTTTTCTTCCCCTAAAAATTCATACAAGGCATCATAAAGCGGGCGGAGATACGGATCGACCTTGCTTTGCAGATCGCCGGGCAGAAAGCCCAGCTTTTCTCCCGCCTCCACCGCGGGGCGCGTTAATATAATGCGGGAAATTTGGTTGCTTTTTAACGCATCGACCGCCATTGCCATTGCAAGGTAGGTTTTTCCGGTGCCTGCCGGACCGATGCAGATTGTCACGGTGTTATCTTTGATCGCCTTGATATATTCCTTTTGTCCCGGGGTTTTGCATTTGATCGGCTTGCCCTTATAGGTGATGGTAATAACATCCTTAGCGGCGGAGACAGCCTCCTCAACATTGCCGTCCCGCGCGACCTCAATAGCGTGTCCGATCGCCCAATCGTTAATGGTTTCTCCGTTTTCCTGCCACTTTTTTAAAATGCGAAAGACCTCTGCCGCGGTTTTGACAGCATCCTGTCCCTCGCCCTTGATTTCAACATTTAAGTCCCGCGCCATGACAGTTACCGCTAATTCCTTTTCGATTTGCTTTAGATGGGTGTCCAAGGTTCCGAAGATATTTCCCATTTGATTCATGCTGTTAAATTCCAGATATTCGGTATACAAATAAGCTCCTCTTTTCGGGGTGGAAATTTTACAACGGCACGAAAACGCTTTCGTTCCGATTTTGCTTTTATTATACCCTGAAACATTAAACATTTCAAGTATAAAATAGCTTGAATTTGCGAATCGGGCGAAATAACAAAGCAAGCTCGACTCTATTTTCCGAAAAGCTTTTATGTTCACAAATTATCCTTGAAAAACAGACGGATTTTTTATATAATAAAATCAGAAACCATTATGATTAGGAAAGGAAAAGGATTTCTCCGCGTTTTCGGCGGGGATGCGGTTATGCGCAGATGATTTTAAACGAAAACATAAATGACAGAGCTTATGCTGTTTTGGCGGAGCGCAGGCAGAAAGCGCGGGTCGCGGCACAGCATCGTTGGGAGCAAATTGCTCTTGAGATTCCCGAAATCGCTTCGCTGAAAGCGGAGCTGAATCAAACCAGTGTGCGTTTATCCAAAATCGTTTTGAGCCATTTCGCCGATACTTCACAAGCATTGGCGAAGCTGCGGGACAGCAATCTTGCGGCGCAAGCGAAAATTCGGGAGTTGCTGGCGGCGCAGGGATATCCGAAGGATTATTTGGAGGTCAAGTATACCTGTCCGTTTTGCAAGGATACGGGCTATGTGGAGCATCGCAAATGCAGCTGCTTGCTTCAGCTTATTAAGATGATGGGGGCGGAGCAGTTGAATGCGATATCTCCGCTGAATCTTTCCACCTTTGACAGCTTCCGATTGGATTATTATCCCGATACGGTCGATGAAAACGGCATAATTCCACGACGGCAGATGGAGCGCGTCTTTCAATACTGCTCCAAATATGCCGACGGCTTTCACCCGAAGTCTCAGAGCTTATTTATGATCGGTAACACCGGCTTGGGAAAAACGCATCTTTCGCTGGCGATTGCCCGCGGCGTACTGGAAAAAGGCTACAGTGTGATATACGGTTCGGCGCAGGATCTGTTTCGCAGCATCGAAAAAGAGCATTTCGGGAAGGAAAGCGAAAGCAAAGACAGCTTGGATACCATTCTTTCCTGTGATTTGTTGATTCTGGACGATCTGGGTGCGGAGTTCGATTCCAATTATTACGCTTCCTGCCTGTATAATATCGTCAATTCCCGTATCGGTGCCGAGAAGCCGACCATCGTTACCACCAATTTAACTGCCGTGCAGCTTCAAAGTAAGTATTCCGACCGCATTGTTTCGCGTCTGTTTACCATGTATCAGCTGCTGCGCTTTGTCGGTAAGGATATCCGTCAGCTGAAGATGTCGGAAAGCCGATAAATCGTGTTTTTTCGCCTTGTATCGGATTATTTATCCGATATTGCTTGATATACATCGGCAAATATGTTAGAATAATAATCAAAGCACATTTATTTGAACGTTTGAAAGGAATGTAACCGATTCATGAAAGATTCGTATGAAAGTCCGTTTTGTACACGGTATGCAAGCAAGGAAATGCAGTATGTGTTTTCCGCCGACAAGAAGTTCCAAACCTGGAGAAGATTGTGGGTGGCTTTGGCACGTGCCGAAATGAAGCTCGGCTTGCCTGTTACCAAGGAGCAAGTTGAGGAGCTGGAGCAGCATATCACCGATATCAATTATGATGTAGCGGAACAGAGAGAAAAAGAGGTCCGCCATGACGTGATGTCGCACGTCTATGCATACGGGGTACAGTGCCCGCAGGCAAAGGGAATTATTCATCTCGGAGCAACCTCCTGCTATGTCGGAGACAATACCGATGTCATCATTATGAAGGATGCATTGCAAATCGTAAAGCGTAAGCTGGTCAATGTCTTGGCTTTGCTGGCGGATTTTGCAAAACAGTATAAGGATATGCCGGCACTGGCTTATACCCATCTACAGCCGGCTCAGTTAACCACGGTCGGCAAGCGTGCCACTCTTTGGATGAACGAGTTTTTGATGGATTTGGAGGAAATCGAATATCGTATCGATCATTTGAAGCTGTTAGGCTCCAAGGGAACCACGGGAACACAAGCCAGCTTTGTCGAGCTGTTCGACGGTGATACCTCCAAAATCAAAAAGCTGGAGCAGATGATTGCCGAGGAGATGGGCTTTGAAGAGGTTGTACCTGTTTCCGGACAGACTTATTCCAGAAAGGTGGATGCACAGGTGGTTGCGGCGTTGGGCGGCTTAGCACAGAGTGCCAGCAAGTTCTCCACCGATATGCGAATTCTCCAAAATTTCAAGGAGATGGAGGAGCCCTTTGAGGCGCACCAAATCGGCTCTTCGGCAATGCCCTATAAGCGCAATCCGATGCGGTCGGAGCGAATCACCTCTTTGGCAAGATATGTGATCATCGATACCCTCAATCCTGCCTTTACTTCGGCAACACAGTGGTTTGAGAGAACGCTGGATGACCGCGCAAATAAGAGAATTTCGGTTGCGGAGGCATTTCTTGCCACCGACAGCATCTTAAATATTTTACTGAATGTCTGCAACGGCTTGGTGGTTTACCCGAAGGTTATCGAGCAGCGCGTGTTGAAGGAATTGCCCTTTATGGCTACCGAAAATATCATGATGGCGGCAGTAAAAAAAGGCGGAGACCGTCAGGAGCTTCATGAAAAGCTACGTACGCATTCCATTGCCGCTGCAAAGGTGGTCAAGGAGCAGGGCTTGGAAAACGACCTGATCGACCGAATTTGTGCCGATGAAAGCTTCCAATTGACAAGGGAAGAAATCGACGGAATTTTGGAGCCGAAAAACTTTACCGGCAGGGCTTCAGAGCAGGTAGACGAGTTCTTGCGGGAGTGTATTGCTCCGATTCTCAAGAAAAACAAAGATATTTTGGGCGAAAGTGCTGAATTATCCGTTTGATTTTTTAGTTGACTTTTGAATCTGCATATTATATAATAATCTTTATGAATATCAGTGGAGTTATAGTTATATCTGCTCCGCGAATATTCGTTGCGTTATACAGTAAACATTGGAGGAGCGGCTCATGAAACGAGTAGGAAAACCGGTATTCTTTATTGTAGCACTTCTTATTGTCGTCTTTACTGCGTTGACTTTTTTCGGTATTCAAACGCAATACGGAGACAATAAAACGGTATACATAAAGGGTCTGGATAACATTCGCTGGGGAATCGACATTAAAGGTGGCGTAGATGTTACCTTTACACCGCCGGCTACCCAGGAAAATGTCACAAAGGAACAGATGTCGGCGGCAGAGGAAACCATTAAGCAAAGAATGACAACGCTGAACATCACCGACGGTGAGGTGTACACCGATTATTCAAAGCACCGTATTATTGTTCGCTTTCCGTGGAAAGAGGACGAAGAGGATTTTGATCCCGAGGCAGCGGTTGCGGAATTGGGCGAAACCGCTGAGTTGACGTTCCGCGAGGGCTACGAGACCGACGAGGAAGGCTTGCCGTCCGGAACAACAAAGGAAAATGTGATTTTAACCGGTGATATGGTTACTTCGGCAACCGTCGGTTATGACAGTGAAAAGAATCAGTATGTTGTACAGCTGAAGCTTAACAGTGAGGGTACGAAAAAATTCGGTGAGGCAACAACCAAGCTGGCACCGACAAAAGGCGTTATTTCCATCTGGATGGATGACACCATGATTTCATATCCGACCGTACAAAGCGCAATCACCGACGGAAATGCGGTCATCTCGGGTGGAACAAGCAGTTCGGGTACCTCCGGCTTTACGGCGGATGAGGCAACTGCTCTTGCGAACAAGATCACTGCCGGCTCATTGCCGTTTAAGCTGGAAACCGAAAATTACAGCACGATTTCTCCCACCTTGGGTGAGGGCGCACGTGATGCGATGCTGTTGGCAATGGCAATTGCTTTTATTGCGGTGTGTATTTTTATCATTGTGATGTATCGCTTGCCCGGTGTGGTAGCGGCAATCGGCTTGCTCGGACAGGTTGCAGGCTCTTTTGCGGCGGTATCCGGATTCTTTTCGGTGTTCCAAAGCTTTACACTGACCTTGCCCGGTCTTGCGGGTATCATCCTTGCTGTCGGCATGGGTGTTGATGCAAACGTAATTACAACCGAGCGTATCAAGGAAGAGCTGTATCGCGGTAAGTCCTTGGACGGCTCGATCAATACCGGCTTTAAGTCGGCATTTACCGCTATTTTTGACGGAAACGTCACCATGATCATTATCGCGATGATTTTGATGGGTGCG
>CAZFQM010000084.1:0-6788 GCA_964520995.1 uncultured Oscillospiraceae bacterium | reverse complement strand
TTTAATTGATTCTGGTCATTTATATTTTTATTTTATTTTTATATTTAAAAAAAAATTAATTAAAAAAAAAAAAAAAAAATAGTCATTTTGTACACCTGCTGAAAATAGTAAATTGCGCAATCGGATGTGCAATGACAATGTGAGGTTTTTGTTATGCAATGGTTCTTTGCTTATGCACCGCACGAAGCGGCAATAGAAGTGAATTTGAAAACAATAGAGGAGATTGAAAGCTCAGGCTTTCCTTGTATTGCCGCAACAGTTCCCGGAAACTTTGAGATTGATCTGATGAGGGAAAAGAAAATTGGCGATCTGCATTTTTCCACCAATACCTTTTCCGCTCAAAAGTGGGAAACAACGCATTTGTGGTATTTTACAACTCTTGAAATTACCGATACGACACAGCTGCTACAGCTTGACGGAATCGATACCTATTCGGAGGTTTATGTTAACGGAGTATTAGTCGGAGAGACAGACAATATGTTTTTGCCCTATACCTTCCGTCCGGAATGGAAGCAGGGAAGAAACGAAGTCGTCGTACATATCCGTCCGGCAATGCTGGAGGCAAGAAAGTTTACTCCTCCCGCTACCTGCCACGCACAAAAATATAACTTTGCTTCCCTTTACACCAGAAAAGCGGCGTATATGTACGGCTGGGATATCATGCCGAGAATCGTATCGGCGGGAATTTGGAAGCCGGTTCGCCTGGTTTCGGCAAAGTCGGAGTGTATCAATGAAATATACGCTGTCACCTCGGCACTGAATCTCGAGCAAAAAACCGCCTGGCTGCGTTTTTATTTGGATACGACGCTGGAAGACCCGATGGTACAAAATTATTCGATTCGTTTTGAGGGTGCTTGCGGAGATTCGGTGTGGAGTAAGGAGCAAACCCTTTGGAATAAGACCTGCGGTTTGGAGGTTGAGGTGAAAAATTGTCACTTCTGGTGGCCGAAAAACGCAGGAAAACCCGAGCTTTATGATGTAACCGTGACCCTGCTGCATAACGGCGAACCTTGTGATATCTACCGCCTCCGCCAGGGCATCCGAACGATTTCATTGGTACGCACCGAGAAGAAAGAAAATGAAATCTGCGGAGATTTTTATTTCCTGGTAAACGGCAAAAAGACCTTTATCATGGGTACCAACTGGGTACCGCTTGACTCTTTCCCCTCTCAATTTGACAAGCGCAGAGGCAAAGCACTTGCGCTGTTGGATGACACCGGCTGTAACATGGTGCGTTGCTGGGGCGGCGGAATCTATGAAGCCGATGAATTTTACGATTTCTGTGATGAGCACGGTATTATGGTATGGCAGGATTTCATGCTTGGCTGTGCTGTTTATCCGGATGATGCGCAGCTTGCTTCGGCAATAGAAAAAGAGGTTGTTTTCCACATTAAACGGTTACGCAATCATGCTTCCTTGGCATTGTGGGCGGGAGACAATGAATGCGACGAGTTCCGTATGGGGCAGAGAATGGGCAGACCGGAGCAGAACGAGCTGACGCGAAAGGTATTGCGCAGAGCGGTTGAACTGCATGATTACAGCCATGATTACCTGCCCAGCTCTACGTATTATGATGATGCGGCATTTTCGTATTATATGTCGATGCCCGAAAAGCATCTCTGGGGTCCCCGTGATTATTATAAGAGCCAATTTTATATGGAAACCTTTTGCCGATTTGCCAGCGAGTTGGGATATCATGGCTTTAATTCGCCGCAATCTCTGCGTCGCTTCCTGCGGGAGCCGGAAAAGGTGACCGAGGAAAACGGCGATCCTACCGCTGAGTATATCGCGCACGCCACCGACATGGAGCCGGACCCGAACGGACCCTGTGCATTCCGTGTTTTGGTGCCGAGAAAGCAGGTAATTACCCTGTTCGGCAAGGTGGAGGAGCGCTTTGAGGACTTCTTGAAGCAGAGTCAGATTTCCCAAGCGGAGGCTTGCAAGTTCTATATTGAAATGTTCCGCACGCAGAAATGGAATCGCAAGGTCTTCATCTGGTGGAATTTGTTGGATGGCTGCCCGCAGCTCTCGGATGCAGTGGTAGATTATTACTTTGTGAAAAAGCTGGCATATTTTTATATTAAACGTGCACAACAGCCGCTTTGCTTGATGATGAGTGAGCCGAAGAACGGTTGTCTCGGCTTAATGGGAATCAATGACCTCCCCGAGGAGCGGGAGATTTCCTATAAGGTTTCGGAGGTTACAGAGGACGGAACGCTTCTGCCGGTATACAGCGGAGAGTGTAAGCTTGCCGCCGATTCTGCCGAAAACCTGGTACTGATTCCGTTATCCGCGGATACAAACTTCTATCTAATGGAATGGACCATGGACGGGAAAACATACTTCAATCACTATGTGCATGACATGAAGAAGATGTCCTATAAGCGCTATCTCAAGGCAATAACCAAGTGCGGAATGGACGAATTCGAGGGCTTCGAGGAAGCGTAAAGAAAATTGTCGGTAAAGGAGAGTTGTTGATTATGAAGTATCCGAAGTTGCCGTGGCTTTCAGAGCCCAATATCACATTACCGCATTTTCCGTCACGCGTCTCCGCACTGATATTTCGTTTATGGGGAATGGTTTCTCCTGCGAAGATAGCCGAAATCATCGAGGCGTCCGAAGCTCAAGTTTGTGACATAGCAAAGCGCATGGGACTTGATGATTTTGATGGTAATGATAAAGCTTGGTTTAAAAAGGGCTACATATCCATATTGAAAAGTGTGTGGCATATTCTTCCCTATGAGCAGATTCTTCAACTGCTCGAATGGGATGAAGATAGATTGGCATTCTGCATGAAAGAGGATGACTTTTTATCTATGAAGCTCGGTGGCTATAAGCCGATTTGCGAGTTTGTGAAATACAGTGAGCCTACCGAGGACGAGTGGGCGGAAATTGATAAAATAGGCGCTGTCATTCGCGGCGTTATCGAGGATTTTGGCGATGAGCCGAAACGCGAGCCCTTTGACTTTTTTTCAGGGGAGTTCCTGCGGACAAAGGAAAAACCGCATTCCGTTATCAAGAATGGTTGGAGCATCGTAGATAAAACCGGTTTTGCCGATGCGGATTTATATGTCAGTGACTTTTGCGAATTGTTTCAAACATTATGGAATACCGAATTAAAGGTAAATACCGATGCGGATACCGATTGCATTGTTTTGGAAAAGCTGCTTGGAATGGAAGAAGAGGCGCATATCATTGAAGTCTCCGAACGCCGTATCACGGTGAAAACCTCCACGCAAAGCGGGCTGTTAAGAGCGCTACAGTATATAGAGGCTTGCGACGACTTACCGTTGGGCAAAATCGAAAGAAAAGCTCGCTTCAAAACAAGGATGATTTATTCGTTTTGCAGCCTTTACGCTAATGTTTTGGATGAACCGAGTGAGGTTTCCTATCCGGATGAGCTTTTACGCAGATATTCGTATTTGGGAATCAATGCGGTTTGGCTTCAAGGCGTGTTGTACCAGCTTCAGCCTTATCCCTTTGCTCCCGAGCTGGCGCAGGGCTGGGAAAAGCGGCTGGAGAACCTGCGAAAGCTGGTTCAGCGGGCAAAGCGGTACGGAATTTCCGTTTATCTGTACATGAATGAGCCGCGCGCCATGCCGCTGAGCGTTTTTGAAAAGTATCCGGAGCTACAAGGTCATCAAGAGGCAGGAAACGCTTCGTTGTGTACCTCCGATCCGCGTGTGACCGAGTATCTCGGCGATGCGATAGAATCGCTTTGCCGTGCAGTTCCCGAGCTGGGCGGGTTCTTCCTGATTACGATGTCGGAGAACTTGACGCATTGTTGTTCCCATAACTGCTGGTTCGAGGAGGCGCAGACCAATTGTCCGCGTTGTATCAATCGTAAGCCGCTGCAGGTCATGGCAGATGTTGTTCGTACTTTCTCGGATGCGGTTCGTCGCGCGGGAACAGGCGCTCATATCTGGGCATGGACCTGGGGATGGGACGACTTTTTAACAGAGGAAAACATAGAGGAAACCTTCCAATCCCTGCCCGATGACGTAACGATTATGGCGGTCAGCGAGACCGGTATTCCCTATACGATAGGTGGGGTATCCGGTACGGTAAGTGATTATTCCAGGTCGATACTCGGACCCGGAGAGCTTGCGAAGCGGGTTTGGAATAAGGCAGCCGAAAAAGGCTTTGAGATTGCCGCCAAGATACAGGTCAATACAACATGGGAATGTTCTACCGCTCCTTTTTTGCCGGTGTATGATTTGGTGTCGGCGCATCTTGACAATATTTGTAACACAAAGGTTTCCAATCTTCTTCTCAGTTGGACTTTAGGCGGATATCCGTCCGATAATTTGCAAATTGCATCGCAATATTTTTTTGAGAGCGATTGCAAGAAAGAGGACGGCTATGATAGCCTGCTGAAAGAGGTCTACGGCGAATATGCGGAAAAAGTAAAGCAAGCAACGAAATTGTTTTCCGAGGCGTTTCAAGAATTTCCGTTTAGCTGCAGAACGCTTTATGTCGGACCGCAAAATGCAGGACCTGCAAATTTACTGTTCCGTGAGCCATCGGGAATGCATTCCGCAATGACCGGCTTTACCTATGATGACATTGATGATTGGCGTTGGCAGTATCCCAGGGAAGTATTTATAGAACAGCTTAGAAAGCTTACCGAGGGCTGGAAACAGGGACTTGGCGTGATAAAGGATATGCCCTGTAACGAATTTACCGATGCCGCCAATGTCGGTTATGCGCTTTTCCGTTCTTCCTATAATCAAGCGAAATATATTGATTTAAGGGATAAGCCCCAAAAGGACAAAAAGGAAATAGCAGCGGTTCTGGACGAAGAAAAGGAACTTGCCAAAATGGTATACGGTATTATGCAGCATAATCCTTCGGTGGGATATGAAGCGGCAAATCAATACTATTATACGAAAAACATGATGCTGGAAAAGATTCTAAACTGCATGGAGCTTATGCAGAACATATAAAGGAGGAATCAATATGCCTGATATTAGAAGCATTTTAAAGGAAGAACTTACAAATGGAAGAATATCCGAAATTTATGCCAACACCTATTACAGTCTTTACGACAGAATGGGCGAGGACGGATTTTTTCCCGAATCGGTAGGTGACTATGGCTACGGCAATGGCACTACTGAGTATCTTCGTACGACAGGAGCGGCATATTCGCTTTTCAGTGAGGTGGGGGAGTATGCTGCCTGCGAAAAAATTGTTCGCTTTGCACTGGATTCGGCAAAGCGCGCAAAATTAAATCGCGTTCCGCATACCGCCAATATAGCGTATAACGCCGCCGGCGAGCGAGATGATTGGTACGTAACCGGAGACCAATTGGATGCGACCTTCCACGTAATTATGTCCTGGGCGCGTTTGGTGCTTACGGGAAAGGCGAGCAAGGAGCTGGAGGACGAATATTACGAGTTCGTAAAAATGCTTACTAATATAGCATTTGATATGCCTTATTTCTATTATAACGACATCGCTTATAAGACAGGAATCGGTCAAAACCTATCGTGGCCGACCGTTTCTTTGCGCCTTTTGTTTAACTGTCACCTGGAGCATAGCAGGGATGCGCACTACTGGAGCGTTTTTGATATGATTACCAACTGCTTTGGCGGCGCTTCTATCGAAGCTATGGCAAAGGTTGCGGAAAAACGCGGCGATAAGGAAATGGCTGATTTCTGGAATGACAGATTAGCCGTTTTGAAGGTCGGAATAGACGAAAACCTGACTCGCGAGGTTGACGGTAAAAAGGTATATGCCGAGATGCGGTTGCCCGATGGCAACTGGGGAAGACTGTTTACCGGTATGGGATGGGTGAATTATGCACCTGTAGCTGCAGATTGGCAACCGCTTGCGCCCGAAGTGCTTGACAATACGATTAAGTATATACGTAGCAGACTTTGGCAGGATGCGCCCTTCACAAACGGCAAAAAGTTCATGACCACTGAGTTTGATGAAAACGGAAAGCAAAACTATATCTTGTTATGCAAAATGATCGGTTGGGATATCGCATATAGCCTGAAAGATGATGATTACAATCATATTTATGAATGGCTTGAATTTATTAAAGAGGTTAACACGACAGATCTTTTAACAGAAGGCTATGAACCTGTTTTCGATGATTTGGATTTAAGCAAAGGACAAACCTCTGCACCGAACGGAGGCAGTGTTTCTGCTCCGACAGACGGGAAATATAGGCTTTTGGATCCGGGAAGCGCCGAACAATGCTGCTGGTGGTGCTGGGGAATGGCAAAGGTGTATAAAGCATTGGGCTTGTCACCGATTCCAAACAGACCGGAATAAAGATTTATGTTGAGCACGACAGCACCGAAGCAGCAAAATGCGAACGGTGCTGTCGTTATAAGCAGCCCTTATGCTTCAAAGCGGGCAAATCGGAGAACCCATAATATATAAGTTCAGCCTCCGCCTGGAGTACCTCTAACGGAAAGGAGGTCTCTTAAAAATCCCGGCGCACAGTTGCTGTATATGAACGGTAATGGCAGTATAGGTAAATTGGAGCGTTGAAAAGCTAAGGCGTATTATCCGGGTGTAGGTTATAGTCTATAATTTATGAAAAGGAGAATGATTATGCGAAAAACGATTGCATTGATTTTGAGTTTTGTTTTAGTTCTTTCTATGGCAGTATCTTTTGCGGGATGTAATGATGACACTGTTGTAAGCAGCTCCGATTCTGCGTCATCATCTGTAGATGCAGCTACAGATGATGGTGACGACGGTACATCGAGCACGACGAGCTATCTCACAAGACCGGTTGCTTCTGCAAGCGGAAACAATTCCGGCAGTACAAC
>CAZFQM010000083.1:0-6841 GCA_964520995.1 uncultured Oscillospiraceae bacterium | reverse complement strand
ATTCAGCGTTTTAATCTGAAACATAGTATCAAACCCTTTCCGAAGCGTGATTATTTGTTCTCCGCCTCAAATTTCTTCATAAACTCAACCAGCTTTTGTACGCCCTCCAAAGGCATCGCATTGTAGATGGAAGCTCTCATTCCGCCTACGGTACGGTGACCCTTCAGGTTGACAAAGCCTGCCTCGGTAGCCTCTTTTACGAATTTCTTATCCAGCTCGTCATCACCGGTTACAAACGGAATATTCATCAGGGAGCGATATTTCTTCTCAACAGTGCCCTTGAACATCTCGGAAGAATCCAGGAAGTCATACAAAAGCGCTGCTTTCTCCTCGTTGATTTTCTTCATGTTTTCCAAGCCGCCGATATCGTTTTTCAGCCACTCCAACACCAGCTTGCAGATATAGATCGCATAGGTCGGCGGGGTGTTAAACATCGAGCCGTTATCTGCGTGTGTTTGGTAGTTAAACATCGTCGGGGTAATATCCTGTGCATGACCGATCAAATCCTCACGGATGATTACAACCGTCAAACCGGCAGGTCCCATGTTTTTCTGCGCGCCGGCATAGATCATACCGTATTTGCTGACATCAATCGGCTCGGACAAGATGCAAGAGCTGCAATCGGCAACCAACGGAACATCTCCGGTCTGCGGCAGTTCTACATAAAGGGTGCCGTAAATGGTATTGTTTTGGCAGATGTGGAAATAATCGGCATCCTTTGTAAAGGTGGCGCTGTCAAGCTCCGGAATATATGTAAAGGTTTTGTCTGCCGAAGAAGCAACCGCTTTGCACTCTCCGTATCTGGAGCCCTCCTGATAGGATTTTTTCGCCCACTGACCGGTAATCACATAATCTGCTTTTCCCGATTTGTTCATCAGGTTTAAGGGAATCATTGCAAACTGAGAGGATGCGCCGCCCTGCAAAAACAACACCTTGTAATTATCGGGGATCGCCATCACTTCACGCAAGAGCGCCTCACAATCGTTGATAATCGCTTCATACGCTTTTGAGCGGTGTGACATTTCCATAACGGATTGTCCGGTACTCCCGTATTCCAGCATTTCTGCTGCAGCTTTCTTTAAAACGGATTCCGGCAACATAGATGGTCCTGCACTGAAGTTGTAAACTCTGCTCATAAAAAGTTTCCTCCCATATTAAATCTATCATTTATATTCGGCTGATGCCTATTTATATATATTATAGGTTTTTATTTTCTAATAGTCAATGCGTATTTTAAATTTTTTTCGTATTTTGTCAAATAAATAACAACCGAGCACAGAAAAAAACTGTTCTCGGTTGTTCAGTCTGTTGAAAAACGCCTTTTTTTCAATAGGATGCAATCAATAATTTTCCGCTTTTATCTCAAAATATGCCTGTGGCTTCTTGCATACCGGACAGATTGCGGGAGCCTCTGTTCCCTCATGAACATTTCCGCAAAAACGACAAATCCATTTTTTCGGTTCCTCTTTCTTAAAGACTTTTTGCTCCTCCATGTTTTGAATCAATCGATTAAAGCGTTCCTCATGCGTTCGCTCGATCTCAGCCACCCTTTCAAACTGAAAAGCAATATCGGTAAAGCCCTCTTTTCTTGCCTCTTCGGCAAACCCCTTGTACATTTCCGACCATTCATAATGCTCTCCGCCTGCCGCATCCCTTAATGCATCCTCGGTTTTCGGCAGAGAGCCGCCCCTGACGTGAAGCGTCCAAAGATAGGCATGGGTCTGCTCGTTGAACGCCGTCTCTTCGAAAATGTCGGCGATCTGCTCAAACCCGTCTTTTCTTGCCTGCTCAGCGAAATAAATGTACTTATTTCGCGCCTGGCTTTCTCCCGCAATTGCCGCCATTAAATTTGCCTCGGTTCTGCTTCCCTTTAAATCCATACTCATCCATCCTTTCTTTTTCGCAGGCGATGCTTCTGTTCGCCTTTCTTCCAGTATGCCCTTTTTTTCCGCATTCATTCAACGAAGCCGCAGATTTTCCTTTAATCCGTTTTCTTTCATTGACTTCATAAGCGGGATATTTTATAATAGATACAGAGCACCGATGTGTGCCTTGATTCTATACAGTTCGGCGGTAATCCAGTATGCTTTTCCATCAAAAAAACACACTCATTTTAACCTCCCTGTTTATGTCGGGAGTATTGTTGTCCGGATGTCACGGTACCGAAGCTTCTTCCTCGCTTGCATCCGCTTCCGATACAAGCACCACAGCCGTCTCTTCGTCAGGTGATATTGCTTTTGCGGGAATTTCTTCCGAATCGGAGAAAAACGGCAAGGTCGCTTATCTGACCTTTGATGACGGTCCGACCGAGATGACCCCGAAAATCATCGAGGTTTTAAAGGAGCATGATGCCAAGGCGACCTTTTTTGTTGTCTATAAAAGCAGTGAAAAAGCGGCAGAATATATGAAGTCAGCTTCCGATGAGGGGAATGAAATCGCCGCGCATAGCTATTGTCACAACTATAAGCAAATCTACCGCAGTGTCGATACCTTTACCGAGGATTTCGAAAAGGTATCGGAGTGGATTGAAGCGGTCACGGGGAAGCAAACCAAGCAACTTCGCTTTCCGGGCGGCAGCAGCATCGGCAAAAAATATTTAAGCAAACCGACCTTAAACGAAATTCTGTCCGCACTGCATGACAAGGGCATTGTCCACCATGATTGGAACGTTTCCTCCGGGGATGCAAACGGCAAAATGCAAAGCAAGGAAAAAATCCTGGAAAATATCAAAAACGAAGCGCTGAAGCATGATGAACCGGTCATTCTGATGCATGATATTGAACGCAATCAAAGCACACTGGAGGCATTGCCCGAAATCATCGAGTGGTTGCGGGAAAACGGTTATTCCTTTGACACGGTCAGCAACATCAAACACCCCGCACAGCATCGCAAATATTCTCCCGCCGTCAAAACGGAATCTTTCCTCCCCAACAGCTCCGTTCCTCCGCTTTCCTCCCACATCGACGAAGTGTTGCCTCCTCCTTCCTCGGCAGCCTCTGCGCCGCCTGTTGAGTCGGAAATTTACTTCACATCAAGTGTACTTTCCGACTCTTCTGTTGTTTCCGAGCAGGATAGCAGCAAAGCCGGCTCACAGCAAGCACCATAACGTGAATAATCTTTCATATATTTATAATAAGCAAAAGGAATGACTCTTTTTATGAACCCAAGCTACCGCTTTGAAAATCTGTCCGACACCATTCGAGTTTGTGTTTCTCCGGAACATCGCTTCGGCACCGATGCCTTTTTACTGGCAAATTTTGCGGCACCACGACATAAGGATACGGTATGCGATTTGGGAACCGGTTGCGGTATCATCCCGATGGCGTTGGCGAAAAATTATCAGCCCGAGCAGATCGTCGGAGTGGATATCCAACCGCAGGCAATCGAGCAATTTCAACTTTCCATCGCACATTCCGATTTGAAAACACGCATTACGGCAATACACGCCGACCTCAAGGATATTGCGCAAAAAAAGGACATCGGGCTTACGCCGCACAGCTTTGACGTTGTCACCTGCAATCCTCCCTATAAAGCGGGAAACGCCGGTATTTTATCGGAATTGACCGCCGAGCGCATTGCCCGTCATGAGGTACTTTGTAACATTGATGACGTGTGCCGAGCGGCAAGTCGATTATTGAAACACGGCGGCAGATTCTGCTTGTGTCAACGCCCGGAAAGGCTTGCCGACGTCATCACTGCAATGAGAAATGCCGATATCGAGCCGAAGCGACTTCGTTTTGTCGCAAAAAACAGTGATACTCCACCCTGGCTGTTTTTAATGGAGGGAAAAATGCACAGCAAGCCCTTTTTAAAGGTAGAGCCGCTGCTTATCATACAAGGGAAAAACGGATTTTCGGAGGAGCTGCTAAAAATATACGGATTTTCTTCCCAATCAAACGAATAATATCCGTTTCCGATTTTATCCTGTAATTTCGGGAAAAAATTTGACTTCACCGCCCGGATTTGATATAATGATTTATTAAGATGATAACCTTAAAAAATGCTATTTCAGAGAGAAAGGATGCTTAACATGGCACAAAAATTTTATATCACCACAGCAATCGCCTACGCTTCCAGAAAACCGCACGCCGGAAATGATTATGAAATTATTTTCACCGATGCAATTGCGCGATATCATAGACTAATCGGAAACGACGTATTTATGCTGACCGGCACCGACGAACACGGTCAAAAAATTCAGGAGCTGGCGGAACAAAATCAGATTAAGCCGCAGGAATATGCCGACCAAATCACAAACAGTATTAAAGAAAATTATCACAATCTGAATATCAGCAACGATAAATTTATTCGTACCACCGACGATTATCATGAAGCGGTGGTAAAAAAGGTGTTCAAAAAGCTTTATGACCAAGGTGATATCTACAAAAGCGAATATGAGGGCTGGTATTGCACCCCCTGCGAATCCTTTTGGACCGAAACACAGGTGGAAAACGGATGCTGTCCCGATTGCGGCAGACCGGTTAAGAAAACCAAAGAGGAAGCTTACTTCTTCAAAATGAGCAAATATCAAGACCGCTTGATGCAATATATCGAGGAGCATCCCGATTTTATCCAGCCGGAATCTCGCAAAAAAGAGATGATCAACAACTTTTTGAAACCGGGTCTGCAGGATCTTTGCGTATCCAGAACCACCTTCACCTGGGGCGTTCCGGTTGAATTTGACCCCAAGCACGTCATTTATGTTTGGATTGATGCATTACTCAACTATATTACCGCTATCGGTTACGATCCCGACGGCAGCAGCGATACCTTTAAGAAATATTGGCCCTGCGATGTTCATGTTATCGGCAAGGATATTCTTCGCTTTCATACCATTTACTGGCCGATTATGCTGATGGCATTGGATATTGAATTGCCGAAAAAGGTGTTCGGTCATCCGTGGTTGCTCTTCGGCAACGATAAAATGAGTAAATCCAAAGGAAATGTGATGTATTCTTCCGATCTGGCTAAGCTGTTCGGAGTAGACGGCTTGCGTTATTATGTGCTGAGTGAAATGCCCTATGCACAGGATGGCAGTATTACCTACGAAACACTGATTTCCCGCTACAATTCCGACCTTGCCAACACATTGGGAAACTTGGTAAACAGAACCATTTCCATGACCAATCAGTACTTCGGCGGAAGCATTCAAAAGCCTGCCGCGGCGCTTGAAATCGACAACAATTTAATCAACGCCTGCTTGAATACCGTTAAGCAGTATGCCGACAATATGGACAGCTTCCGCCTTGCCGATGCAGCCGATACCATTATGGCGCTGGCACGCTCCGCCAACAAATACATCGACGATACCACCCCGTGGGTATTGGCAAAGGACGAAGCAACAAAACCGCGATTAAACGACGTTCTCTATCATCTGCTGGAAACCATCCGCTATATCGCCGTTTTAATATCGCCGTTGATGCCCGAAACCTCCGAGAAGATCTTCGCTCAGCTCAATTGCACCGTCAAAGACTACGCTTCCCTCTCCGCATTCGGCGGATTGCAGGCGGGAACGGTCGGAAAAGCGACCCCGCTGTTTGCACGTATTGATGAGAAAAAAATGCAGGCGGAATTGCAAAAGGAAGCGGAAGCAATGAAAGCCAAGGCTGCTGAAAAGGAAGCTCCCGAGGGAGTAACAATCGGTATTGAGGATTTTGCAAAGGTAAGCCTACAAGTCGCTTTGATTAAGGATTGCGAAAAAGTGGAAAAATCCGATAAGCTGCTGAAGCTGCAGCTGGATGACGGCATGGGCGGACGCCAGGTTGTTTCCGGTATTGCCAAATGGTATCAACCGACCGATTTGATCGGCAAAAAGGTCATTATTGTCTCCAACCTCAAGCCGGTTAAGCTGCGCGGTGTCGAAAGCAACGGTATGATTCTGGCTGCGGATTGCCCGAATGATGACGTCAAGGTCATCTTCGTTGATGATGCGATTCCGCAGGGCAGCAAAATAAGATAACCGCTGTTAGGGAGCTATCACTTTATGCAAGGAATTTTCGATTCACACGCACATTATAATGACGCGCGGTTTACGGAGGACAGAGATACTCTTCTTCCCCAACTGCACGCCAACGGAGTTACTGCCATTCTGAATGTCGGATGTGACTTGCCCTCCTCGGCGGAGGTCGTTCGGATGGCAGAGCAATACACCTTTCTCTATGCCGCAGTGGGAGTCCACCCGGAGGAAGCGGAAACTCTTCCGAAGAATTATTTGGAGGAAATCGCACCGCTTGCCAAGCATCCGAAAGCGGTTGCAATCGGAGAAATCGGATTAGACTACCACTACGAAAAAGCCAACGCCGCCGCACAGCAGGAAATCTTCCTTCAACAGCTGGAGCTGGCGGATCGCTTGAATTTGCCGGTCATCATCCATTCCCGTGATGCCACGCAGGATACCATAGACATTCTGAAAAAACGTCAAAATCATCATGGCGTGTTGCATTGCTTTTCGGGGTCGGCAGATACCGCACAGATATATTTGAAAATGGGATATTATATCGGATTTACCGGCGTAGTCACCTTTTCCAATGCCAAAAAGGCGGTCGAAGCGGCAAAGGTCGTCCCGTTGGATCGTCTGTTATTGGAAACCGATTGTCCTTATATGGCTCCGGTTCCCTTTCGCGGTCAGCGGTGCAGCTCGGACATGATTGCAAGCACTGCCACTAAAATCGCCGAAATCAAGGGTATTTCTCCACAGCAGCTGATCGATGCCGCAAGAGAAAATACCTGTCGGCTGTTCGGAATCAAGTAAAAACAGCATTCCAATGAAAAACAACAAAACCACCGATTACAAAGCTGTGCTTTGTAATCGGTGGTTTTTTCACGGAAACGAAAATTGAAA
>CAZFQM010000082.1:0-6950 GCA_964520995.1 uncultured Oscillospiraceae bacterium | reverse complement strand
CGCCACCCTTTTCAGGTGCATTCCGATTAAGGTTCCGCCGATATCCAAGCCGCAGACTGCCTCCGCCTCTTCTACCGCCGTCGGTGCGGTAAAGCGGTGGTAAGCCGTGGTGGCAAAGGAGCCGCCTGCCTTGGGCTGTGGAATGACATTTACCTCCTCCAAACGGTACCGCTCGACAGCCTCCCGCTCAATAATCAGCGCACGATTCAGATGCTCACAGCATTGTGCCGCCAAATATAAACCGTTTTCCCGCAAAACAGGATAAATTCCGTCAAAAATAGCAGCGGCGACCTCCTCACTGGAGTCGGTACCGATTTTGTGCCCGCCTGCCTCACTGCTGGAGCAGCCCACAACAACAATATCAAAGGGCTTCGGCTTTGCAATGGCAATCAGCTCGGTCATTGCCGTTTTCGCTTGCTGTGTTAATTGATTCAACATAATCTTTTCTTCCTTTCCGTATATCAAGCAGGGAATTTTTCCCGTAAAATCGTTTTTTTAATCAGCCGTAAGATAGCCAAACACAGTACGGCTCCCACCAAAGCAATCGCCAGCCGCACCGAGGCAATCAATAGGCTTTTTAAGAGTGGCTCGCAGGTCAAGCGCTTGGCGACCAAGCCCCAATTGATTACCACGGCATCTACCTTGTGAACACAAAGCAAAAGCAAAGAGTGCCGTCCCAAAAAGCAAAGTCCCCGCCTCAGAACAGACAACCGTTCCAACAGCGCAGCTCCCTTTATCGTCAGTAAGGTTCCCGCTGCGGCGCCGACGAAGCAAAAGGGAAAAATCGGATAAATACGTCCTGCCAGCTCGATTCCTCCCGCATGAACAGCACCGAGCCAAAGCAACGCAATCGGTATCAGATAAGAAAGCTTTATCTCTTCGGGCTTTCGGGTAGCTGCACAATAGCCGAGATAGAGGAAGCCGCAGGAGAACATCGCAATATCGAAGCTCCAAGGGAGGTATATCACCTGACCGATTCCCGCTCCCGCACAGGTCACCAAGCAACAGACTGCCATGGTCAACCCTCTGTTTTTCCCGCAGCATTTTAAAATTGCCGCAAAAATCAACCGCGCCCAAAACAAGCAGGGAAGAAACCATATACTGCCGATTGCGGGAATTGCGGAAAAAGGGCGCACCGTTACGCCCGAACCGTATAAGCCGGCTTTAATGTAATAAAAGAAGCTTTCCGCCGGAGAAGCATTCGGCGCCAAAACACCCTGCTTGATACTATGCAAAAGAACCGCAAGCAATACCGTTGCCGCATATGGAATCAACAAGCGCTTCGCGGATTTCTTCAAAAATGATATACAATCCGTTGGAATATGAAATGTATATCCGCTCAGTATAAAAAACAGTGGCATATGAAACGAAAAAATGAGGGTGCGAAGAGTGGGAGAAAGCTGCGGTGTATGTCCGATAATCATGAGCACAATGGCAATTGCCTTGGAAATATCCAACCAATCCATTCTTTTCTTTGTCATGCTGTCCGGTCCTCTCAATCAATTTTTTCAAGCGCCCTTTAACCCAACGTCTGCCGCAAGAATTATTTTCCGTAGTCGCACCCTCAGCTGCGGGACAATCTTTTCGGTCTCTCGGCAAGCAATCTTTCTATTTAATATACCACTTTTTGCGGTTATTTTCAAGCTGTATCTGTGAAGAGTCTGCCGCGACGCCCCGAAAAAATCCGCAATCATTTTTTACCGTCCCGAAAAGCAGATTTTCCTCCTATATAACCCAATTCTTCCCCCTCTTCTGCGGGATTTTCGAAAACCGCCGCTTCTGCCGTCAAGGAGCGGCAGGAACCGAATCGCCCGGTTGATAATATGATAAACTATCCTTCTTCTTTTCCTGCCCCGAATTTATTCTCCCCAAAATGCGGAGCAGTGATTAAAGTTGATTTTTTGGGCAAAAATAACTCTGACGATAAAATAAACGAAAGGATCGGAGGGTGAATCAAAATGTCGGTCAAACGGGGAGAAATCTATTACGCCGATTTAAGTCCGGTGGTCGGCTCCGAGCAGGGAGGTGTCCGCCCCGTGCTCATTGTACAAAACGACGTCGGAAACAAATACAGTCCCACCGTAATTGCGGCGGCAATTACCAGTCAAAAGGAAAAATCCAAGCTTCCCACCCATATTGAAATCAGCGCGCAAAACTGCGGTCTTGCCAAAAACTCGGTGGTTCTGCTGGAGCAGATTCGTACCCTGGATAAACGCAGACTGAAAGAGCGGATGGGAATGCTGGATGACCGTTCCATGTACCGTGTCAACTCTGCCCTGTCCATCAGCTTCGGCTTAGGCGCCGAGGCAACCAACCGCTATGCTACATAAAGCGGTTCGCTTCCCCCGAAAGTGCTTTTCCTTGCCCGCGCAGATTGATTTTGCCGTCGGGCATATTTTTTGCTTTTTGCTCATAATAATATAAAAACGTCGGCTTTCCCGTTATCAAGAGCATCTCGAAAAGGAGCAAAAAAAATGGCACGGCAAAAAAAGAAATCCTTATATAAAATATGCGGCATTTCGGCAATCCTGCTTGCCCTCCCCCTGGCAGTCAGGTCGGTAACACTGTCCCTGCCCTATATGAATGCCGCCGCTTCCAAAGCGGCACTGCTCTCGGTCGGATTGACCCTGCCGGAGGGCGGGAGATTGGCTTTTTCGGAGCATACCGACAGCAGTGCGGCAGCTTCTTCCCGCGCAGTAAGCAGTGAAAGGTCAAGCATAACCTCCTCCGAGGTAGTCGCTTCCCGCCCCGACACGGTAAGCTCCGAGCTTGTTGCCTCTGCCGCCGAGGTTGCCGCCGCAAACCGCGGAAAAATCCTCCGACAAATCTATAACGGCGGTTGGTCGGGCGATTTGATTTCATTAAGTCACGGCGGCGTCCGAAACAGCACCAAAATCGCTTCCTCCACCATAAAAGCAGAGCTTGCCAAGCCGTTGGAGCTCAAGCTGAGCAAAACAACACAGCCGCAGGTGCTGATTTATCATACCCATGCCACCGAAAGCTACGAACCGCTCACACGGGATTATTATGACAAGACCTACAATTCCCGCTCCAAGGACAACACGAAAAACATGATTATGGTCGGAGAACAGATCGCTGCAGGCATAAAAGCGGCGGGAATCGGTGTGATTCATGATACCACACAGCACGACAACCCCTCCTATACCGGCTCTTACGCACTGTCCAAAAAAACGATACAAAAATATATGAAGCAGTATCCCTCTATCAAGGTGGTTTTGGATGTCCATCGGGATGCGATGCAGCGCTCGGACGGAACCCGCATCGCTCCCCCGGTAAAGATCAACGGGAAAAACGCCGCACAGATTATGATCATCGCAGGTGCGGAAAAAAGCGGAGATATCACCCATGACTTCTATAAAAATTTGCGCTTTGCGGCGGCGCTCCAAACCCAAATGGAGGCAGACAATCCGGGCTTAATGCGTCCGATCTCCTTTGCCTACCGTAAATATAATCAAGACACCTCACCGGGAGCGCTCCTGCTGGAGATGGGCGGTCACGGAAACAGCCTGGAGGAAGCGCGGTATGCCGGGGAGCTGGCAGGGAAATCCATTGCCAAAGCATTGCTTAAAATAACGGCATAGCTTTTCTCACTCAAACGGAAAGGACGTGATCTCCATAAAACGGAAACAAAAAGGAACTCGACGCTGTTGCTTCGCCGGATTTTTTCTCACTCTGCTGCTTTGCAGTGCCCCGGTTTTCACCGGAATCGCCTGGCAGAATACCGCCACGGCACTGCACGGTGAGCAGTCGCTTCTTGCCGTCAAATTGATTTCCGCCCCCGAGCCGCAGCTTTCACTTCGGCTTCCCGACAGCCTTATCACCGTTGACCTTTCCGCCCTCAACACCGCAACCGAATATCTGCAAAAGTATGAGGAAGCACTTCCCTATCCGATTCGGATGGTTATCCTCTTTTTTTCGGGAATCCGCCTCGGAATCGATCGGCTATTTTAACAATTTTTATTTTATTCTCTTATGCAAGGCTACAAAAATGAAAAAACGCAAAATCAATGTCACAAAATGCCCTGTAAATCGGTCTATATATAATGTAACCTAAAATAAAAGCAAAGGATGTTCAAACCATGAAAAAGCTCGGTATTGTTTTAACCTTTTCGGCATTGGGATTGATTTTCGCCGCCTCTCTTTTAACCGCTCTGCTGGTTCGATTATGAGCTTTTTCTGTATAAACATATTGCGTTTCTACTCATAGTTATAAGCAATCTTTTGGTTTCCCCTGAGGGAGAAACAATTCCTGTTTCCATATGACAACCGAATCGGCGCTTTTTTTTAAAGAAAATCCACCGTACTTTTAGTATAAAAAGCACGGTGGATAACTGTTTGTATTTTATTATACCTGAGCCGAATAGTTGGGAGCTTCCTTGGTGATATAGATATCATGCGGATGAGACTCTTTCAAACCTGCACCGGTGATCCGAACAAATCTGGATTTCTCATGCAGCTGGGTGATATTGGCGCAACCGCAATATCCCATACCGGAGCGCAAGCCGCCGATGAGCTGATAAACCGATTCTGAAACGCTTCCTTTGTAGGGAACCCGTCCTTCAACGCCCTCCGGAACCAGCTTCTTGTTGTTCTGCTGGAAATAACGGTCACTGCTGCCTCGAGCCATAGCGCCCAAGCTGCCCATGCCGCGATAAACCTTAAACTGTCTGCCCTGGAAGATTTCGCTCTCGCCCGGAGACTCCTCACAGCCCGCAAGCAAGCTTCCCAGCATAACGGTGCTGGCACCTGCCGCCAAAGCCTTAACGATATCGCCCGAATATTTGATACCGCCGTCGGCAATGACCGGAATGTCATATTTTGCCGCCACACAGCAAGCATCATATACCGCGGTAATTTGCGGAACACCGATACCGGATACCACACGGGTGGTACAGATAGAGCCGGGGCCGATACCGACCTTTACGCAATCGGCACCTGCCTTGATGAGCGCCTCGGCGCCCTCAGCCGTTGCAACGTTTCCGGCGATCAAAGCAACCTCGGGGAATGCCTCTTTCACCTTGCGAACGCAATCCAGAATACCCTTGCTGTGACCGTGTGCCGAATCCAGACAGAGCACGTCAACTTGTGCTTCCACCAACGCCTTGGCACGCTCCAGCACATCGGTTGTTACGCCGATTGCCGCACCGCAAAGCAAGCGACCGTTTTTATCACGGGCGGAATTAGGATACTGCACCGCTTTTTCGATATCTTTAATGGTAATTAAGCCCTTGAGCATACCGTTTTCGTCCACCAGCGGAAGCTTTTCAATCTTGTGATGGCGCAAAATCTCCTGTGCCTCGGAAAGAGTCGTGCCGACAGCAGCAGTCACCAGGTTTTCCTTGGTCATAACTTCTTTGATTTTGATGTTGAAATCAGTCAAAAATCGCAGGTCACGGTTAGTTAAAATACCGACAAGCTTTCCGTTTTCCACAATCGGAACACCGGAGATGCGATATTTCCCCATCAGCTCATTGGCATCGAACACATAATGCTCGGGACTCAAGAAGAAGGGATTTACGATAACGCCGTTTTCGGAACGTTTTACCTTATCAACCTGCTCCGCCTGCGCCTCGATCGACATATTTTTGTGAATGATACCGATGCCGCCCTCTCTTGCAATGGCAATCGCCATGCGAGATTCGGTAACAGTATCCATTGCCGCAGTAATAATCGGGGTATTGAGCATAATGTCCTTCGCCAATCTGGTTTTTACATCAATATCAGCAGGGAGAACATCGGATTCTGCGGGAATCAACAGAACATCGTCAAAGGTCAAGCCCTCTTTGCCAAACTTTTTTTCAAAAGCAGTTTCCAACATATCGGCACATCCTTTCAATTGTTTCGTTTTCTTTGCGAAAGTATAATTTGATTTATTATAACACTTTTGCCGCACCTTTTCAACTAAATAATTCACGAATATAACAACATTTAGTATTTTATCAAGCTATCATATACTAATTGTATATTAGTTTTACTCTTAGCTGTTAATTTATCCAAAAAGTGAATGCCTTTTTGTCTGGATTGACAATGACTAAAAGGAAACTGTCAATCCGTCATAGGCTGCTGCAAAGCCTTTCGGCGTCATCTCCGCCGCAATATCATCATAGGGACGATGGAGCGTAATTGCCATATGGGAAAGAATCGGCTGTGTTTGCTCCGTGACAATTTGGCACCGCTTCAAAAGCGGAAGCAACAGCTCCAGCATTGCCAGCGAATTGTGGGAACCCAATCGGAAGCCCTCATCCTCCCTGCCGACGGTGGCATCAAATACCATTAGGTCAAAGGGGCGATGCTCCTGCAATATCAAAAAGCTGTCCGCACGGAGCCATGCACCGTCGCAGCCGTAGAAAAACCGCTTTCCCTGCGCTTCCACCAGGTAGTGAAGCGGCTGCTCGTCGGAGTTTTCCACAAGATGATTTGCCGCCGGTGGAATAATCGAGTATTCTCCGACCCGAACCGGCTTTCCTGCCCGCAAAGGATGAATTTCAACATTCGGCAGCTCAGAAAAGACCGATACCGCCCCGCTGTCACACCAAATGCGCAGCGGCTTCTCGCCCGCTGTCGCCAACCGAGCAACCGAAGCAGGGTCGATATGGTCGGCATGGGTATGGGTCACACATAAATCCGTAATTTTCGATAAATCCGCATGAATCAGTGCCAAAGAAGAAAGGGTATGCGGTCCGCAATCAATGAGCAGGTTGTCCTCCACCAGCGCACTGCTGTTGCGGCGTATTTCCTTGGAAAAGGCGTTTTGATATTGCTGTGGAAGGATAGTCGGCGTATCTGCCGCTCCGGTTCCCAAAAAAGTGATCTGCATATAAATCCTCCTGTCATATGTTCCCGCCGCAGCTATGATTCCCGAGCGGGAGATAAGGTAATTCGGCTGAGGAAGCAATTGCCTCCGTCGGCATTTCTCCCCTCAAGATAGT
>CAZFQM010000081.1:0-7056 GCA_964520995.1 uncultured Oscillospiraceae bacterium | reverse complement strand
CAATATTATTAGGCGGTAGTCGGCAACTTTGTCAGCCGAATCCCGACTCTTTCGGTGGACGGAATATACGGCAACGAAACGAAAAACGCCGTAAGCGCCTTTCAAGAATATGTCGGTCTCCCTGCCGACGGCGTTGTGGGAAAAGGGACCTGGAACAAGCTGTTTGAAGCCTATATCGGTATCATTGATACCATTCCGCTTACCTATTTCGGATCCGAGGCGGCACTCTACCCGGGTAGGGTCTTAACGCAAGGCTCCTCCGGAGAGGCAGTGACGATTCTGCAACGATATTTAAACACCGTTGCCGAGGTATATCCTGCCATAAAAAAGGTAACGCCGACCGGCTATTTCGGAACGGAAACCATGCAGGCGGTTATTGCGTTTCAGCGTAGCTTCGGCATTCCGCCAAGCGGCACGGTCGCCCTTTCTACCTGGAATCGACTCACCTCCGTATATGATGATGTTATCTCCGAGGATTCCAACCAAGCGGGACAATTTGCCGGTGTTGAGCTGTCCGAGGGAATGCGAGACAACAGACGGGGATAGAAAGGAGAAGCGTAAAAATGGGAAAGCAATCGATCGGAGAATTGCAGAGGTATCTGCGGCTGATTGCCGCCTACCGTGACAACATCCCCGAACTGAAGCCGGACGGCTATTTTGGAGCAGAGACTACCCGGGCGGTTCGCGCATTTCAGCGAGATTATGATTTGCCGTCGACGGGGATTGTGGACTTTCAAACCTGGAAGTGTATTTATGAGGTTTATCTTGCTTTGCTTCATCAGCAGGTGCCCCCGCTTGGCAGACCCGCCTTTCCGATTCCGAACGGTGTAATAAAGCAGGGCGATTCGGGAAGCTATGTGGCTTTAATGCAGGTGATGATGAACGGAATCGGGGCGCGTGTCGATAATATACGATATCTTTCCGAGGTAGGAGAGTATAATCAAGAGACGACGGAAAACGTGAGAATGCTGCAAAAAATCAGCAGACTTCCCGAAAGCGGAGAAATCGACGCCTTAACCTGGAATGCCATTGTGCGTACCTATTATGCGATGACGGAATAAAATACGCGCAAGTCGAAAAGATATTCGACTTGCGCGTAAGCTTTATAACGATAGGATTATATCTTGTTCAGCTTTGCGAAATTTGCCATGATTTTTTTGGTTCCCGCGTCGAAAGCAACCTCGACCAGGGTGTCATTTCCCATCGGTGTCATTTTCAGGACAACACCCTGCCCGAAGGTCTTGTGCGAAACAGTATCACCGACGGCATAATCGATAACCGCCTTTTCCTTTTTCGGTGCGGCTCCGCTGGTGCGGGTCGGCGGCTTCGGTGCTTGAAAAGCGGGAGTGCTGCCGTAGCTGTAATCGACATGGTAAGAGGCAATCGAGGCGTTGGTGCTGTCCTTCAGCTCTTTGGGAATTTCTTCAATGAAGCGAGATTGTGCGTTGTATTGGGTAGAGCCGAACAGCATTCTCTGCGCCGCATTGGTCAAAAACAGCCTGCTTTTGGCGCGGGTAATGCCGACATAGGCAAGCCGCCGCTCCTCCTCAAGCTCCTCTTGCGAGGTTGACATCCTGCCGGGGAAAATCCCCTCCTCCATGCCGACGATGAATACATTGGGATACTCCAATCCCTTTGCGGAGTGCAGGGTCATCAAGATGACCGTGTCCTCATTTTCATTCACCGAGTCGAGGTCAGTATAAAGCGCAACCTCCTCCAGGAAGCCGGCAAGACCGCCGTCGCTGTTTTCTTCCTCATATTTCATCATCATGGATTTTAATTCCCTCACGTTATCGATTCTGTTTTTGCCCTCTTCTCCCAGTGCGGTCAAGGAAAGCATATAACCGGTCTGTTCCAATAATTCGTCGAACAATTCGCCCAAGGAGGCTTGCTCGGCGGTATCGGTAAGCTCGTTTATCATGTTGGCAAATCTCATAAGGGAAAGGCTTTTTCTGCCGAGTGCCTGAAAGGTATCCGAGGTGCTGATGACCTCAAACAGCGACATTCCCATGCCGTCCGCAATCTTTTCGCAGGCAGCCACGGTAGAATCACCGATACCGCGCTTCGGCTCGTTGATGATACGCTTTAATCGCACATTGTCGCTGTGATTGTTCAAAACGCTCAGGTAGGAAATCAAGTCCTTGATTTCCTTGCGGTCGAAGAATTTGTGACCGCCGACGATTTTATAAGGAATCCCCGATTTGACGAAATAGCGCTCGATATTACCGGATTGCGCATTCATGCGATACAGCACCGCATGGTCGGCATATTTTGCGCCCTCTTTAACATTTTCGAGAATCTTCTTAGTAACATATTCCGCCTCATCGCTCTCGTTGGAGGCACGATAGACCGCAATTTTTTCTCCGGCACCGTTATCGGTCCATAAATTTTTTCCTTTTCGCTCAAAATTGTTTCGAATGACCGAGTTGGCGGCATCCAGAATGTTCTGTGTCGAACGGTAATTTTGCTCCAAGCGAATGACCTTTGCGTCTTGAAATTGCTTTTCAAAGGATAGGATATTTTCGATGGTTGCGCCGCGGAATTTATAGATACTTTGGTCATCATCACCGACAACGCAGAGATTGCGGTGCATTTCGGACAATAGGCTGACCAAGCGATACTGAGCATGGTTGGTGTCTTGATACTCATCCACCAATATGTATCGAAAACGGTTTTGATAATATTCCAGCACATCGGGGAACTTCTCGAGCAGCTCAACCGTCAGCCCGATGATATCGTCGAAATCGACCGCATCGGCATTTTTGAGCTTCTTTTGATAGAGGGTGTATACCTTTGCGATTTCGGCTTTTCGATAATCTCCCGCCGCCTGTTGTTCATATACTGCGGGGGGAATCAGTTTGTCCTTGCAGGAGCCGATTTCATGCGCAATCATCTTCGGGGGGAACATTTTATCGCTGATATTCAAAGCGGCAAGACAATCCTTGATAACACGCAGGCTGTCATCGGTGTCATAGATGGTAAAGCTTTTGTTGTAGCCGAGCCGTTCGATATCTCGGCGCAGAATGCGTACACAGATTGAGTGAAAGGTTCCCGCGTTAATATCCTCTGCGACAGAGCCGAGCATTGCGTGAAGTCGTTCTTTCATCTCATTAGCCGCCTTGTTGGTAAAGGTAATGGCAAGAATGTTCCAAGGTCTTGCGGGATAAACCGCAAGCAGCTCCCGCAGGTGCTCGATGTCGTTGCTTTCGCCGTTTTGGTATGCTTTTAAAAACGCAAGGTCATCCTCGTCAATATCCTCCGGCAGATAGGTAGATTGATAGGCGTTTCCGTAATTTATCAGATAAGCGATTCGATTAACCAAGACCGTTGTTTTTCCGCTTCCCGCGCCCGCCAAAATCAAGACGGCGCCCCTTGCGGTAAAGACCGCTTCCCGTTGTCTCTCGTTCATGCGACCGAATTCGCTGTTTAAAATTTCCTTTTTTTGTCTCAGAAATATTTCCTTGATTTCCGACATTTGTTTTCCTCCAAAGCGATAGTTACACTCCCTCTGATATGAGAGCGCTGACCTGTCCAAGCGAGGGCAGACTCCGCTGCACACACTTGTAAATCTATTGTAACACAAACCGCGAGAAATGAACATAGCTATTTTTTAAATTATTTTTCTTTGGAGGGAAAAGGAAAGGCGCAAACGGAATATTTCAACGTGTAAAACGATTCGCATTTATAATACAACCGTGGCATTTCAGCATTATGAATTCCTCAAAAATATACTGAAAGTAAAAAGACGACACTATTCCATTTGCAGTAGATTTTCTGCTTTCACATTGATCATATTCTCTTCTCCGGATATCAGTGGAGTACCTTTTCGCTTGTTGATAACATTCGATATAATCGAATTGTGAAATTCTTTTCCTACAATGATACCACGGTCTGCTTTGCAGATAACATTGGATACAACGATATTACTCATTGCATTCGGCAAAGTTCCTCCGTAGCCGTTATCGCCGCCTAAATCCAATGTTCCCCAATGTGTGATATTGTCGGGCGTGTTGTCTACAATACCGTCTATGATAATATCGTGTATATGCGTCATTGCCGGCAAAACTCTTATAATAAGGCACAAGTTTGAGTATGCCGTTACATTTCGTATCGTGATATTGTAAATATCCCTTTCCCGCTTACTCCAATCATTATGCATAACATGGGTATAACAGAGTGAACCGCCCGGTCGATACTCATCCTCTGCAATCGCCGTAAGCGCTATAACGTCATCCCCTGTTCTTCCGCTTATCTCCGATATTGTTATGTCATGACAACCGTTTCTTACATCTATTCCGTCTTGATTTTCAATATTATTTCTTAATCCGTCTATCATTTTTGACATACACATATTAAAACAAATTTTCTCAATGCGTCCATTTGCGCATTCTTCAAGCGAAATCCCCCACCCATGAGAATCGACGATATGCAAATTTTCAATGGAAAAATTGTCAACATTAGCAAAAAGCACTCCGATTCCGCGCCAATCGCCGTATTGTGACTCATCGGTTCCGGCATCTGTACCGTAAGAATGGTTATGTCTGTCCCAAAATTCAATTTTTTCCGCACTTCTTCTTTCTTCCGGTATCCAATCTGCCATTTTACACAAATCATCCACTTCATATGGACACGGATGAGCAAGAATTTTAGTGCCGTCTCCTGTTGCTCTCGGATGATCTGCTCCGATCAGTGTAGACACACCTATGCCTTTTATATGTACATTTCTTATCCTTTCGGGGAATTCAATCCCCATTCTGCAATTTGATGTTCTGAAAAAATTATCCCTGCACCGATCCGACAGCTTTATTGTCGAATTTTGCATAATAACAGTTGTATTTTCCGGTAATAAAATCGCGCGGTCAATCAGCCAATAATCTCGCTCTTTATCAACCTCAGAAGCACGAGGCGGTATTAAAATAATGCCATCGGAATCCTTGTGTGCGATTGCGTTTTCAAAGCTCTCGCTGTCGGTTTCTTTTAAATAATCGTTTACATTTACCATTTCGTTTTCTCCTTATTTTGATATGCTGACATTATGCTTGCAGTATAACATAAATTGTGTTTTTTGTAATCAGTTTCTGATACGAAATTTTTTCGAATTTGTTTGCCGAACGCTCACACAGCCTTGCTTCTTTTCCGACTTGATTTGATTGACTTCTTTCTTTGATGTAACAGAGACATCCTCTCTGACCGGAGCATCAACGCTTGATTCGGCAGCTTTCGCTTGCTCCCGCAACGGTGCAACGTCCTCTTTGACAGGCGCATCAAAATACAGCTCATTTAACGGCGTACCCCCGATAGTAGATTGCTCGCCGTTCTCGGAAAGGGAAAATTGTGAATTTTTTGTATCATTTTTCTGCAAATCGGATATACTGGTATTGACAGATTGTGCTTTTTGTGGTACAGTAATGTCATAAGCAGGATCGATGGCTGTTCCCTGGTCGACCGAATGGTCGAGCATATCAGCGGATGTAGGTCCTGCGTTTTTTATTTCTTTAAAAACAAATTCAGAACCATCCGGCATCAGGATTCTGTGTGTATAGTATCTATTTTTACCTGTTTGTTTCACCACTACAGCCATATCTCCTGTAATTCCGTTTATCGTTACGGGAGCAGCTATTGTAATAGACCCGAATGAACGACCTTTATGGTTATCATGTCCAGATATGTTTTTGCCTCTTTTAAGTACCTTAGGCACAGCGAGCAGTGCTGCATATTCTCCATCATTGTTTAGATAATTAAGGCTATCACTAATTTGTCGCTCTCCGATTTCAATAACTCCAAATCCTTTTCGCTCGATTTGGAAGCCAATGCTTTTAAATTCCTTTATTGCTCGTTGTTTAAGTTCCTTTTTACTTCCTTTTGTATACGAAATATCTGCCACTGAATCCATTTCGTTTATTTCGTTTAAATGATCTTTAATCTGCTGCTTGATAGAACTAGTATTATTGCTTTCTGCGGACAAATAACTCACAGATTCACCGTCAGCAAACACAACATCCGTCCTGTCAATATCGGGTCGGGTGTTTTTTCGTTCTTCGGAAGTGTAATCCAATCGGTTTGCAACATCTCTTGCTTCAATTTCTCCGGCTGTCGCTTTATATAATTCTCCCGCAGAACGCTTTTCTAGTTTTTGCCACGTATCAAACGTGTTATTCCGCTCTGCTTCATAATCTTTCAGCTGTTCTGCCATATCAATTGCACCACGCGGAGCCCCTATTTCTTCCAGATAGCTTTGGGCAGTATCCACACCACTGTCGGAAAGAATATCAAAGTCCTCACCATAATTATCGTAAAAGCCATAACGATAAAGCACATCAATAAGACCATCCGCTTTCTTCTCAAAGGCTTGCTTGGCAGTTTCGTAAGTATGCTTAGCTTCCGATATTTTATTTTTCCAATATTGCGGATTTGACCCTTTTGCAAACCCTTCATACTTTTGAATAATATGTTGTATTTCATGCAGAAGTGTGTTTTTTTGTTTTCCAAATAAATCTCGGCTCAATACAATGGTATTAGATTTTGGATTATAAAAACCTTTTTCACCGAGCGGAAGATCATCAAACACCAAGCTGGTAAATCTTAACATAGGATACGCTTCATACAATTTTGGATGGTCGAGATAGTCATCTAAACGATATTTTTCTTCCCAAACTCTATCTGAAAATTGTTCATCCAACCAATCCATTTCTTCTGATTCGGCTTCTGTTAAATCATCATCAGCCCATTTCTCTGTCAATTCCTGCAATCTACGATAGCTTTCGTCTTGCATAAGCCGAACATCACCATCTGGACGAAATTCTGCTTGACTATCATCAATTTCAAAACGCCACTTTCCGTCATAGCCTTTAAACCATCCGGTTTCTTGACGAACGGTTTCAGAATCTTCTCCGTTTTCAAGCCGCACTTTTGCATCATCCAACGCAATGGTGTCAGCCGTCTTGGCGTTTTCTCCCGCAATGCTGTATTTTCCTGCAACTTTTTCGCATTTTCGGATATAATTGTTATGATACAATAGATAGGAAACAGAAAGAATAGAAAAAACAACTCAAAAGT
>CAZFQM010000080.1:0-7060 GCA_964520995.1 uncultured Oscillospiraceae bacterium | reverse complement strand
CAATGTCTTACCCCCGATGATTCGGTAGACAATATATGCCACAGCCGTAGCTGCCGCCGCTATTCCCAACAGCATCGATATCAGCGATCTTCCCTTTGATTCTCGCTTTTCTTGTGCTTTCATCTGCCTTCATTCCTCTCTGAAATCAACCTTTTACCGAGATAAGCCTCTGTAAATTCCATCATACCGATATTCCCGTCGGCTGTCAAGAAGTTCCGAAAATAGTTTACAAAACCGTCACAGCGACTTATAAAACAAGCTGTCCGATCAATTCATTGGAGACCAAAAAGCCCTGTGGAGTCAAGGCAAGCCGTTCGGGAGACAATCGCAACAAGCCGCTGCTTTGATATCGCTTTGCTTTTTCCGTCATCTGCCGCACTGCCACACCGTATCGCTTCTCCGCCTCGGGCAATAAAATCCCGTCGTTCAGCCGCAGGCGAAGCATCGCATATTCGGCAAAGGAGCCTGGCGCGGCATCGGTTACCGATACCGTCTGCACCGCATCGGCAAGATAGCCTTGCAAATCACGGCAATGCCCATAGCGTACCCCATCATAATATCCGTGCGCCGCCGGGCCGAAGCCCAAATATTCTTCACAGCGCCAATATTTCAGATTATGCCGACATTCCCTGCCCAGTTGCGCAAAATTGGAAATTTCATACTGCAAAAAGCCTGCCTGCCGCAGATATGCGACCGTTTCCAGATAAATATCGCAGACCTGCTCCTCCTCTGGGCATTCCTCCCACCGCTTTTTACGGTGGAAATCGGTGTTTTCTTCGATTTTCAGCATATATGCGGATATATGCTGCACTCCCGCCTCTATTGCGGCATTCAGCGAATATTTGACGCTTTCTGCCGTTTGTCGGGGAATCCCGAGCATCAAATCCAGCGACAGATTGTCAAATCCGACACGCTTTGCCGTTTCCACCGCAGAGCGCACCTGCTCGGGAGTGTGCTTTCTGCCCAGCACCGCCAGCTCCTCTGCAACCGCCGACTGCATTCCGATAGAGATTCGATTATATCCCGCTTCCCGCAGCTCCGACAGCATTTGCTCCGATACACTGCAAGGATTTGCCTCCAAGGTTGCTTCCCCTGTAAAGGAGTAATATTTTTTCGCGGCATCCATGATTCGTATCAGATTTTTCGTACCCAGAAGAGGAGGCGTACCTCCGCCCAAATAAAGGGTATCGGCGACAATCGACCGATTCTCTCCCAATCGCATTTCGGCAAGCAACGCCTCGGTATATGCGTCGGCAAGGGAAAGCTCGCACTCCGAATAAAAATCGCAATACGGGCATTTCCCGTTACAAAAGGGAATATGCACATATAGTCCTAGCTTATTCATCTAACTTCAGCACCGACATAAACGCCTCCTGCGGCACCTCGACCGTACCGAGCTGACGCATCCGCTTCTTACCCTCTTTCTGCTTTTCAAGCAGCTTTTTCTTTCGGGTAATATCGCCGCCATAACACTTCGCAAGCACATCCTTGCGCATTGCCTTTACCGTTTCCCGCGCGATGACCTTTCCGCCCACCGCCGCCTGAATCGGCACCTCAAACAATTGCCGCGGTATGTTTTCTTTCAGCTTTTCCGCAATTCTTCTTGCCCGCGGGTATGCCTTATCCGCATGGACAATAAAGGACAGTGCGTCCACAATGTCTCCGTTGAGCAAAATGTCCAGCTTTACCAGCTTGGAGGGCGCATAACCTTTCATTTCATAATCAAAAGAAGCGTATCCTCTGGTGCGGGATTTCAGCGCATCAAAGAAATCGTAAACGATTTCATTCAGCGGCAGGTCATAATGCATCTCGACCCGAGTTTCCTCCAGATACTTCATGTCCTTAAAAACGCCTCGTCTGTCTTGACAAAGCTCCATAATATTTCCGACAAACTCGACCGGTGTCAGAATGCTCGCTTTTACCAGCGGCTCCTCTGCCGTCTCAATCAATGCCGTATCGGGATAATTGGTCGGGTTATCAATCATGACCTCACTGCCGTCGGTCAGCTTCAGCTTATAAACAACCGACGGTGCCGTCGTAATAATATCGAAATTATACTCCCGCTCCAGCCGCTCTTGAATAATCTCCATATGAAGCAAGCCGAGAAAGCCGCAACGGAAGCCGAAGCCCAATGCGCCCGACGTTTCCGGCTCAAAGGTAAATGCCGCATCATTCAGCCGCAGTTTTTCCAAAGCATCCCGCAAATCGGCATACCGTGCACCGTCAAGCGGATAAATACCCGAGAACACCATCGGATTTACCTTACGATAACCCGGCAGCGGTGCGTCGGCGGGGCGCTCCGCATTGGTGACCGTATCACCGACACGAGTGTCATTGATGTTTTTAATGCTTGCGGTAATATAGCCGACCTCGCCCGCACACAGCTCATGGGCGGGAATCAGGCTGGTCGCCCCCATATACCCGATCTCCACAATATCGAATTCGGCACCGGTTGCCATCATGCGAATCTTCATGTTTTCGGTCAGCTTGCCCTCTTTGACCCGCACATAAACGATAACGCCTTTATAGCTGTCATAATAGCTGTCGAAAATCAATGCCTGCAAGGGGGCATTGTCATCCCCCTGCGGCGGCGGTATCTTGGTGACAATCTCCTCGAGCACCGCTTCGACATTGGTTCCCATTTTTGCCGAGATGCGCGGTGCATCCAAGGCGGGAATACCGATCACATCCTCCACCTCATGGCAAACCCGATCGGGGTCGGCAGAGGGAAGATCGATTTTATTCACAACCGGCACAACCTCCAAATCGTGTTCAATGGCAAGATAGGTATTCGCCAAGGTTTGTGCCTCGATGCCCTGTGAAGCATCCACCACAAGAATGGCTCCCTCACACGCCGCAAGCGAACGTGACACCTCATAGTTAAAGTCCACATGACCCGGTGTATCAATCAAATTAAAAAGATAATCCTCGCCGTCCTGCGCATGGTAAGTCAGATTGACAGCGCGCGCTTTAATGGTAATGCCGCGCTCCCGTTCAATATCCATATTATCCAGCAGCTGATCCTCCATATCACGAAGCGCCACCGTGGAGGTCTTTTCCAAAATACGGTCGGCAAGGGTGGACTTTCCGTGGTCAATATGGGCAATAATGCTGAAATTTCTGATGTTTTCTTTTTTTACCCCCAAAAAGGCTCCTCCTTTGCTTTACAGTGCTTTTGTTCTCACTTCTTCGATCAGCATATCCACAAATGCGGCAAGCGGCATTGCGCCCTTATCGCCGTCCTTGCGGGAGCGTACCGCAACCGCGCCTGCCTCTGCCTCTTTCTCTCCGATGACCAGCATATAGGGCACCTTGTCAAGCTGTGCCTCTCTGATTTTATATCCGATCTTCTCGTTGCGGTCATCATACTCTACCCGCATACCGGCAGCTTTCAATTTATCAACCACTGTCCGAGCATACTCATGCTGATGTTCACTAATCGGAAGCACCTTGACCTGAGTCGGTGCCAGCCATGCCGGGAACGCGCCCGCATATTTTTCGATAAGCAACGCCAGCGTTCTCTCATAGCAACCGATAGAGGTACGGTGGATAATATACGGATTCTTGGTCGTACCGTCGGCATCCACATATTCCATGCCGAACTTTTCGGCAAGCATCTGATCGATTTGCAGAGTGATCAGCGTATCCTCTTTGCCGTGTACGTTCTTGATTTGAATATCCAGCTTCGGTCCGTAGAATGCCGCTTCGCCGATTCCGATTTTATACGGAATCTCCAAATGGTCCAGAATCTTCTGCATGACACTCTGTGCTTCATCCCACTGCTCCGGTGTACCGATATATTTATCCCGATCATTCGGATCCCATTGAGAGAACCGATAAGAAACATCCTCATATAAGCCGAGTGTTTTCAGCATATACATCGCAAGCTCCAGACAGCTTTTGAATTCCTGCTCCAGCTGAGAGGGCAGACACATCAAATGTCCCTCGGAAATGGTAAACTGCCGCACCCGAATCAAGCCGTGCATCTCACCCGAAGCCTCGTTACGGAACAGCGTTGAGGTCTCCGCATACCGCAAGGGCAGGTCACGGTAGGAGCGTTTTTTATTCAGGTATGCCTGGTATTGGAATGGGCAGGTCATCGGACGCAATGCAAATACCTCTTCATCCTTGCTTTCATCCCCGAGCACAAACATTCCGTCTTGATAATGATCCCAGTGTCCCGACAGCTTGTACAAGTCGCTTTTCGCCATATAGGGAGTTTTGGTCAACAGCCAGCCGCGCTTTTCCTCTTCATCCTCTACAAAGCGTTGCAGCAGCTGAATCACCCGCGCACCCTTCGGCAACAGAATCGGCAGACCCTGACCGATCAAATCGGAGGTGGTAAAGAAGCCAAGCTGACGCCCCAGCAAATTGTGATCCCGCTTTTTTGCCTCCTCGAGCATGGTCAGGTGCTCCTCCAACTGGGAAGCCTTCGGGAAAGCAGTGCCGTAAACACGGCAAAGCTGCGCCTTGCTTGCATCGCCACGCCAATATGCGCCGGTACAGTTCAAAAGCTTAAACGCCTTAATCGGTGCGGTGGAGAGCAAATGCGGACCTGCACAAAGGTCGGTAAATTCTCCTTGGCTGTAGAAGCTGATGTGTTCCCCTTTGTCGGCGTGCTCCTTTGCCAATTCCACCTTATACGGCTCACCCATCTCGCCGAGCTTTGCCATAGCCTCCTGCGGAGCCAGCTCAAAGCGATTCAGCTCCAAGCCCTCCTTGACAATTTTCTTCATCTCCGCCTCGATTTTCTCCAAATCCTCGGGCAAAAACGGTTTTTCCGTGTCAAAGTCATAATAGAATCCGTTATCAATCGACGGACCGATTGCCAGCTTTACAGCGGGGTAGAGCCGCTTAACCGCCTGCGCCAAAACATGAGAAGCGGTATGCCAAAATACCTTTTTGCCCTCCGGCTCATCAAAGCCCAAAATTTCCACCCGGCAATCCTTATCAAGCACCGTGCGCAAATCGCAGACCGTACCGTCCACTTTCGCAACGCAAGCCGCCTTATAAAGTCCCATGCTTAAATCCTTGGCAACCTCTGCCACCGATATGCCCTCTTGGTACGCCTTTGACGTACCGTCCTTTAATGTAATCTGTATCATTTTTTCGCTCTCCTTTTATCATCATATTCCATCCGACTACTCGGATCTTATAATAAAAAAGCTTCATCCCTATCCATAGACAAGGATGAAGCTTTTTGCTCCACGGTTCCACCTGACTTGCGGGAAAATCCCGCCGCTCAAACAGCTTGTTAACGTAAGCTACTCCGTCACGGTTAAACGCACTCCGACATGGGAATGCTTTTCCCGCACTCTCCGGGGCGGTAACAATCACTTTCATACAAGCTTGCTCTCAGCACGCATTCGCGGCAAGCCTCTCTGATATATGGCTTTGCAATTGCCTTCCCCATCTGCGATTTCATCTTATTTTCACGGTTGCAACCAAAAGTTCAGACATCTTTTGCCCTCGGTATAACGGCAACCTTTCGTTTATACAGTTTATTATATGCGCAAAAATTTGTTTTGTCAAGAGCGGTCTTCGGCAAAAAGAAAAAATCTACTTGTGATATTTCCCATTGCCCGCAATCTGAAAGCCGCGATAGATCTGTTCCAACAGCATGACCCGTGCCAGCTGATGCGGAAAGGTCATTTTGGACATGGAAAGCCGTATTTTCCCTCTCTGCTTCACCGCCTCGGACAACCCATAGGAACCGCCGATGACAAAGCTGACCGTGCTCTTCCCCTCCAAAGGAAGCTTTTGCAAAAGTGCGCTCAGCTCCTCGGAGCCCACCTCTTTTCCCTCAATGCAAAGCGGGATGACGGCACCGCCTGCGGGCAGCTTGGAGAGAATCGTTTTCCCCTCGCTTTCAATCACTTGAGCGATTTGCGCCGCAGAGGGATGTTCCTCGATTCGTGTCTCCGCCAATTCGATAACCTGTATTTTGCAAAAAGCAGACAATCGCTTTATGTATTCCGCGCTCGCTTTCCGCCAGTACTCCTCTTTCAACTTGCCAATGCAGATGATATTAACCGTCAGCATTACAGCTCAACCACCTTTCCGAGCGTTCTCGGCGGTGCAACCGAAAGGGTAAAATCCGAATCGGGCTTCATCCCCTCGGCGACAAGCCGCGCCATTGATGTTTGCAGTGCAAGCTCGGGGCGGTTGTTTTCCTCGCTCAAATGCCCCAGTACAAAATGTCTCACGCCGCTTTTCACCAGCCTTGCCAGCTCCTCGGCACAAGCGTCATTGGACAGGTGCCCACGCTCTCCCTGTATCCGTTGCTTCAAAAACCACGGATAGCTTCCGTTGCGAAGCAATTCATCATCATAGTTGGATTCAATCAATAAAAGGTCGCTTTGGCTGATATGACAATCCACCTCCTCCGAGACATATCCCAAATCGGTGGAAAGGGCAAACCGTTTCCCGTTTTCAAAGGTCAGCCGATATCCCATGCTGTCCGCGCTGTCATGGCTGGTACGAAAAGAAACAAGCTCCATATCCTCCACGATTGCCGGCTTTTTATTGATTTCTTTCAGCTTTGCCTTACTGCCGATTGCATTTTTGGCAATCAGCTCCTTGAGAGTTGCCACATTCCCGTAAACAGAAATCGGTATCGCTTCACTCAGCTTAAATAAGCCTTTGATATGGTCGCTGTGTTCATGAGTAACAAAGACGGCTTGAATCGCAGATAGGCTGATGTCCCGCAATTTCAGCGCAGAAGTCAAGCTTCGGATGCCGATTCCGCAATCAAACAGAATTCCGCTCTCCCGAGTTCCCGCATATATCGCATTTCCTTTACTGGAGCTGCATATCGGATAAATAAATTTTGTTTCTTTCACATGAATGATCCTTCCGTTTTGTTTATGAAGTCTTCTTCGTCACTACTTCCTATCGCCGCAAAGAGTCGAGAATGAAAGAAGTCCTTTCGCAGGCTTGCGAAAGGACCTTAGAGCCGCCGACACCGAGTCGAAAAGCGTTCTTTCCGCTCGGCTTGTTTTCATTATAATGCTTTCCGAACCGAGCCGCCCGGAATGGAAATCTTCTTAATATTGGCACC
>CAZFQM010000079.1:4922-7076 GCA_964520995.1 uncultured Oscillospiraceae bacterium | reverse complement strand
TCATACTAAATGCAATCGTAAATTCTACTGTTGCATTTACTTTGAGAATTTACTACGCAGAATTTCCCATGGATTTTCATTATTTTGCACTTGCTTATTCATGGTATTTATGATAAAATAATAAAATAGCTTTTATTCGGCTCTTGCTTTGATATGAGCAAAGGTCAAAAAAGAAGAAAGGAACATTTAAAAATGACAAGTAAGGAATTACATATTATTCCGCATACGCATTGGGATCGCGAATGGTATATGAGCTTTGAGGAGCATCGATATCGTCTGGTAGAGCTCATGGACACACTGATTGAAACCATGGAGAAGAACCCGGAATATCGGTATTTTCATCTGGACGGTCAGATGATCGTATTGGATGACTACTTGGAGATCAAGCCCTATATGAAGGATCGTCTGTTAAAGCTGATTCATGAGGGAAGAATCCAGGTAGGTCCGTTCTACATATTGCAGGATGAGTTTTTAATCAGCAGTGAAGCCAATGTGCGCAACGTGCTGTACGGCTTTCAAAAGAGCAGAGAATACGGCGTGGAACCGGTTAAAATCGGATATTTCCCCGATGCATTCGGAAACATTTCGCAGATGCCGCAAATTTTAAACGGCTTCGACATTCACGAGGCGGTCATGGGACGTGGCTTAAATGAAATGGGCGCTGACAATACCGTATCCGGTCAAAATGACGGGCTGAAATCCGAGATGTTCTGGGAGTCTCCCGATAAAAGTCGCCTGCTCGGTGTATTCTACCTCAACTGGTATCACAATGCATATGAGCTTCCGACCGATAAGGAACAGGCAAAGGAGCGGATGGAGGTATTGCTCCGTACCACCTCTCAGTTTGCGGCAACTCCCTACCTGCTGGGAATGAACGGCTGTGATCATCAGCCGGTGCAAACAGATCTTCCCGAAGCACTGGATGTCGCAAGAGAATTTACCGGTGATGTCAAAATCATGGTCAGCAATTTCCCGGACTATTTTGCAAAGCTCAAGCCGTACAGTGCGGATTTCCAAACCGTTTCGGGCGAGCTGATCGGCAAACAGACCAGAGGCTGGGGACGATTGGTAAATACCGCTTCCGCATGGGTGCCGCTGAAAATACACAATCATGAGGTTCAAAATCTTTTGGAGCGTTGTGCAGAGCCGCTCGATTTGATCTCCGGCTTGTACGGCGATGCAAGTCGGCAAGATTTCCTGGATTACGCTTGGAAAACATTGCTGCAAAATCATCCGCATGATTCGATTTGCTGTTGCTCTGTTGATGAGGTTACCGGTGAGATGGAAACCCGTTTTGCCAAATCGGAACAGGTAGCACAGTGCGTTACCAAAGAGGCACTGGAAAGCTTATCGGCAAAAATCAACACCTCTGCCTTGTCCGAGCAGAGCATTGTTGTATTCAACAAGGAGCAAACGCCGTTCTCCGGATTGGTTACCGGTGTGGCGGATTTCTCAGACAAGCAAGACCGCGAGCTTAGCTTGTTTGACAGCGACGGAAACCAAATCGAGGCGATCTTCGAGCATATCGGAGACACTTTCACCTACACCCTGCCTAAGGATCACTTCCGTGAACATCAAATCGTAGATCGTTACAAGGTGACCTTCCGTGCGGAGCAGATTCCCGCTATGGGATATGCTTGCTATACCGTAAAGGAGGGCAAAGCTGCTTGCACCGCTTCCGCAGATAACAGCGCTGTATTGGAAAACGAATTCATTAAAGCGGTAGTAGAGGAAAACGGCACGCTGACGATAACAGACAAAGCAAACGGTCGGGAATATCACAATTTCCATTATTTTGAAGATTCCTGCGACGGCGGAAACCTGTATGATTACCAAGCGGTAGGTACAGCTCGCAACACGCTGTCGAGCAGACCGCAAATCGAGGTTGTCGAAGCCAATTCTCTTTATAAAACCATAAAGGTAACCTACACCATCCAATCTCCGTCCTTTGTAAAGAACGGAAAAGAATCCGATACCCTTTCCGAGAGCAAAATCAGCTCCTTTATTACCCTGGAGCAGGGCGCAGAGCGCTTGGATATCAAAACAGTGATAGACAATCATGCCTGCGACCATCGGATCAGAGCCTGCTTTGACACCGATATGGCAACCGAACAGGTATATGCGGACGGACAATTTGATGTCGTAGAGCGGGAT
>CAZFQM010000079.1:0-4912 GCA_964520995.1 uncultured Oscillospiraceae bacterium | reverse complement strand
CGTGGGAAAAATGGGAAAATCCGGTACTGACAGAACGGATGCAAGCTTTCTTCGAGCTGACAGACGGAAACTGCGGCGTTGTCATCGCTTCTAAGGGATTACACGAATATGAAATTCTGGCAGAAAAGCGAACAATGGCATTGACGGTATTGCGTGCTATCGGCGAGGTAGGAGATTGGGGAGATTTCCCCACCCCGAAAGCAGAGCTGCAGGGAGAAACCACGGTAGAGTATGCAATCGCACTCCATCACGGAACGAATCGCGCGGCGGCACATCGGACGGCACGTGCATTCTCCAATGCTCCTTTTATCGTTCGTGCGATCGGCAAGCATGACGGAATCCTGCCGCTGAAAAAGTCCTTCTTCGCATTGGAGGGAGACTATCTCCAGCTTACCGCAATCAAAAGACGTGAAGATCAAAAGGGCGGCATTTTGCGGTTTTTCAACTCCTCTTCTCAAGAACAGAAAGCGGTTATTTCAATCCCCGAAACCTATCGGCAGGCATTTTCCGCCAAGCTGAACGAGCAGGAGGAAGAAGAACTGGCGATAAACAACGGTCAAATTTCGTTGGTTGTACCGCCGAAAAAGATTATCACTATCAGCTTACACTAAGCTGTCTGAAAAGTAACACCGCATTCTCCGAAGAATGCAAGCAAGCTAATACCCCCGATATGCACAAGACATTGTGCATATCGGGGGTATTTACGTTACAAAAGACAGAGGGAAAGCATCCCTATGCTCTGCTTTTTATATTCGCTTCTGTCTAAGCGGTATCGGAAAAAGCGCCGTATCAGGTGTTTTTCATGACAATCGTTCCGACCAAATCTGCGACGTGCTCACAAGCATCCACACAGTTTTCCATATAATCGTATATCTCACGCCATGAAATAATATCAAGCACATCCGTACACTGCGCACGAACCGCAATCACCGCATCCAAATAGAAGCGGTCACACTCCTCCTCTGCATGGTTCAATTCAATAATCATTGCTCTAAGCTGATCTGCCTTTTTAAAGTGCTCAAACTCCGTCAGCATTTTTTTCATCAAGACACAGCACTCGGCAATCTTTTTCGAGAAAGTAATCGCCTCCGGTGCCACTGTCTGAATCTGATTTACATAAAATCTTTGCAGGATTTCCTCGATCATATCAATAACATCATCGATATTCTGGCTCAATTCCGCCAAATCCTCACGGTCGATCGGTGTCACAAACGCCTTTGCAAGAGCGGTGGACATCTCATGCTTCTTTTTGTCGGCAGAATGCTCGAAAACGTGCATGGTATCCAGCATATTGTTGATTTGGCTCGGCTCATATGCCGTTAAGCAGGTTACCAGATAGTCTGCCGCTTTACATCCGTACTCGGCGGCTTCGATAAAATTCTCAAAATAGAACTTGTCCGCTTTATTTCCCATAATATTCACCATTCCTTATTTGTTTCGATATCACGATATCTATGAAGCATATCAAAGATTTGCTTATCATACCTTTTGCTTAAAACAGCCACATAAACAGCTTGGTCATTAAAAAGCCGATCAAGCCGCATCCCGGGAAGGTCAATAGCCAGGTCAGCGCCATCTCCTTAACAACCGAAAAATTTATCGCTTTAATCCGTTTTACGGCACCCACGCCCATAATGGCAGTGGTTTTTGCGTGTGTTGTCGAAACCGGCAAGCTAAACACCGAGCAAAATAAAAGAGAAAGCGAAGCGGCAATATCCGCCGAAAAGCCTTGATACTTTTCCAGCTTCACCATATCCATACCGACCGATTTGATAATCTTTTTGCCGCCGATTGCCGTTCCGAGTCCCATTACCAACGAGCAAATCAGCATCAGCCACTCCGGAGGAACTACTTGATCGGGAGATTGTCCGTTGGAAAGGAAAACACACAGCAATATAACGCCCATGAACTTTTGCCCATCCTGTGCGCCGTGCATAAAGCTCATACAAGCCGCACCGAATATCTGCGCGCCCCGAAAAACGGGCTCGGTTTTCTGCCGTTGCACATGGTAAAACAGCTTGGTGACGATTTTGCAAACAATCCAGCCGAAGCCGAAGCCCAAAACAACCGAAATAACGATTCCGTAAAGCACCTTCACCCACTCGCTGCCGTTCACACCCGCCAAGCTACCGTGCAAAGCAATCGCACTTCCGGTCAAGCCCGCTATCAGTGCATGGCTTTCGCTGGTCGGTATTCCGAATACCCAAGCCAATGTCGCCCAAGTAACGATTGCAAACATTGCCGCACTCAGTGCAACGATTGCCTCATGCGAATTGGTGCCGAAATCGACCATTTTGGTGATAGTCACAGCCACGGTAGCATTTAGCTTTGTCATTAAAAAAACGCCCAAAAAGTTAAATACCGCCGCCATCAATATTGCCGCTCTCGCCGACATACATCGGGTAACAACGCAGGTTGCGATTGCATTCGGTGCATCGGTCCAGCCATTCACCAAAATGACACCAAGTGTCAGGACAACCGACAAAAGCAAAAGCGGATTTTGGGTGAGCTGTGTCCAAAAAAACTGAAAAGACAGATCCATTGCATAACCTCCATGGCAAAAATATCATGCAGCTTCCGAACGTGCTTTTAAACGCTCACAAGCATTGCTGAGCAGATAAGATGTAATCGCACCGCCGATAATACAGATAATATAAAGAATAATATCGCCGACGGGAATGCGGAAGGATGGGATAATCATGACCGTTGTCGCCGCAACGATTCCCAAAATACAATGTGAAATAATCGCATAAAATCTTTTATAAGCAGCATCCACTGCTTTCGGTAAAACCAGAAGACACAGCACAACCCCGATTGCCAACGGAATCAAAACCGTCGGTGAAAGCTTGGCGATTCCTGCCAGCATCGGCTGATACAAGCCGAAAAACAACAGCAAGGTGGAAGAGCTTAAACCGGGAATCACAAGGCTGAGTCCCCACATGACGCCGCAGAACAGATATCCCCAGATGTTTGCCTCAAAGGTGACGGTGCTACGACTTTTTAAGAGCCATAACAGACCGAGCATTGCGCAAAATCCCACAATCAGTGCAACATAAGAGGAGGGCTTTCTGCCCTTTTCCCCCGCGTCCTTCCAAAGACCCGGCACCGTTCCGATAATAAAGCCGATGAAAGCGCAAGTGACCGCCTGACTGTTTTGCAGCATCAGCCAATCTGCCAAGCCCGACAAGCCGATAAAGCCAATCACACCACCGAGTAAAAACACAGCAAGCATTTTCCAATGCTTTTTCAGGCTGTCCTTCGGGGCGGACAATATCCCAATCAGCGGCTTGTACATTCCGAAAGCAACGCACAAGGCTCCACCGCTGACTCCCGGCAAAATCGCACCGAAGCCGACAATCACTCCCTCCAGCAGCCAGAGTAGCCCTTGTATGAGCTTGTTTTTTTTCATAGAAAACCTCCCGGTTGTTTTATGAGCCTACGCAAAGCCGTAAAACGCCATTACTCACTGATATCATTCATTCGATATCCGACTCCCAGCTCATTTGAAAAATATTTATTGTCTCCCGGCTTTAAACCGAGTTTTTTTCGAATATTTGCCATATTGACCTGAAGCTTTTTGACGCTTCCCGAATCGGTAGCACCCCAAACGGTTCGTATAATAAAGGCATAGGTCAGCACCTTTCCGGCGTGCTCGGAAAACAACACCAAAATATTATATTCGGTTTGTGTCAGCTTTATCTCCCGCTCGGCAATATAAACCTTGCGCCGATCATAGTCGATTTTCAAATCCCCACTGACAAATACGCCGTCGGAGGACGCGCCCTGCTCGACACGGTGACGGTTATTTCGCAACGCGACACGCACTCTGGCAAGCAGCTCTGCTGTTCCAAACGGTTTGGTAATATAGTCATTTGCCCCCAAATCCAGCGCAGATACCTTATCCTCCTCTGCTGTTCGGGCAGACAGGACAATAATCGGTACCGTCGAGGTCTCTCTTGCCTTTTTGATAAATTCCAAGCCGTCCATATCGGGCAAGCCCAAATCCAAAATAATCAAATCCGGGCAATGCGAGCAGAACATCAAAATGCCTTGATTGCAGGTACCCGCCGTTACCACCTTGTAACCGTGCATTTCGAGGATGGTGCTCATAAAGCTGCGGATTTTCGGCTCATCCTCAATCACCAATATCTTATACTTATTGCTCATCCTTCGTATCCTCCAAGTCCAACGCAAATCGAAAAACAGCACCGCCCGATTTACGATTCTCTGCGAAAATACTGCCGCCATGTGCCTTGATGATTGTTGCGCAAACAGACAAGCCGATTCCCATATTATGCTTTTTGGTATCCGCGGAAAGAATTTTGGTCTCCAGGTAACCGGTAAACAGACTGTCCAGCCGCTCCGAGGGAATACCGCAGCCGTCATCCGCGATTTCGAAAATCGCTTGACCTCCCGACACGAAAACCCGCAGGGAAAGCTCCCGCATTCCCTTTGCGTGCTGTACCGCATTTTCCAGAATATTGATGATTACCTGCTGTATCAGCATTGCATCCATCGGAATGTTGATAAAATCCTCCGGGATATCGACTTGCACCTCTTGCTTCGGATATCGCTTATGAAATTTCACCACAACGGCATCAATCAGCTCTTCCAGCACGGTCGGCGTTTTTACGACATTGATTCTTTGCCCGTCGATTTTCGTAACCGACAAAAGATTTTCCACCATCTGAATCAGCCACTCGGCATCCTCGCTCATCTCCCCGAGCAGCTTCAGCTTCTGTTCTTTGGACAGCCGATCGTAATTTTCCGTAATGGCGGAGCAGGAACCGTATATACTCGTAAGCGGTGTCCGCAAATCATGCGATACCGCACGAAGCAGATTCGCACGCATGGTTTCCTTTTCGCTTTCCGCTTTTATTTTTTCCTGCTGCATGATTTTAGTGGTCAAGGC
>CAZFQM010000078.1:2754-7077 GCA_964520995.1 uncultured Oscillospiraceae bacterium | reverse complement strand
AGCAATTGCTACATCTAAAATAAATTCTGCGTTTAAAGTTATTCAAGGGATTATGTCAGGGTGCTGGATGAAAAATCCAAGCGTTTAAAATCACTGATTGAAAATATTTTCGATATTTCCAAGGCAAGCAGCGGAAACATGAATATTCGATATGAAAAGCTGAACATGGTCGAGCTAATCAATCAAACGCTTGCGGAGTGTGAGGACCATTTGACCTTGTCCAAGTTGAGCATTAAAAAGAATTTCACCGATGAAAAGCTTTATGTGATTGCCGATGGAAAAATGCTCTGGCGTGCTACCGAAAATATCATCAATAACGCGGTGAAATATTCCTTGGCGGGTACAAGAATCTATCTGGAATTGAACGAGCAGGCGGAGTATATCTGCTTTACGGCAAAGAACATTGCGAGCTATGAGATGAATTTTACCGCAGACAGCATTGTAGAGCGATTTGTACGCGGAGATGAGTCACGAACCACAGCGGGAACCGGTTTGGGTTTGTCGATTGTAAAAAGCTTTATTGAGGCGATGGGCGGAAAAATGCAATTGGATATTGATGGGGATTTATTTAAAATCAGCATCTATATCAAAAAATTCAAAGAGGCTTTGTGATGAATGCCGAAACATTCGGCAAATACCAAAAAAAGAATGAAATTTTGTTAATTTCCTATGTCATTTGTTTACACCGCCGTTTTTTTATGATATAATAATATCTGAGTATTTGAACGCCATTGTTAGCATTGCGATGTCACCGGGCTTTGTTGCATCGGAAAAGCCTCCTGCCCGAAGAGTGGCTTTGGTAAGACGAATGCTTTGCGGCGGGTAACTGATTATCTTAATATTTAAAGAAAGGACAGAGGAAAATGGCTGAGGAATTTTTTTCATATAAAGGGAAGCCCCTGGTTCGAAAGGGCGATACAATTTATTACGGAGATATGTCGGATGCGTATGTTGTGATGTTGAATATCCACAATACGCAAAAGGCATTTGAGATGGATATGGCGGGGGATGTTTCCATTCAGCTGATGGCAACCGATCCGAGCTTAAATCCGTTGGAAAGCATTGTGAAGCGCGGCGAGAAAAAGGGATTGTATCCGGCTTTGGAATTGGCGGATATCTGGTTGGAGCGTGCGCTGAAGGATAACGAAAAGGCGTAACATTATATGAGAAAGGCCGTGCGAATCACCGCACGGCTTTGCGCATATTGACATTGCTTTAAGAAATTACAGAAGGGCGGACACAGATGGAAAATCTTTCCAACATTGGGACAATTAAGGATATACTGAATCGTCATGGCTTTGCTTTTTCCAAGTCACTCGGGCAAAACTTTTTAATCAATCCTTCGGTATGCCCCCGCATTGCCGAGGAGGGAAATGCCAAAAAAGGCTTCGGCATCATTGAGATCGGCACCGGAATCGGGGTGCTGACGGCAGAGCTTGCAAAACGCGCCGATAAGGTGGTTGCCGTCGAAATCGACACGCGGTTGGAGCCGGCGTTGAAGGAGACCTTGGCGGAATTTTCCAACGTAAAGGTTATTTTCAGCGATGTTCTAAAGGTGGATTTAAAGGAGCTGATTGCGCGGGAATTTGCGGGCATGGAGGTCGCGGTTTGCGCCAATCTGCCCTATTATATTACCTCACCGATTATCATGAGCTTGCTGGAAGCGCGGCTCCCCATTAAAAGCATTACCGTGATGGTGCAAAAAGAGGCGGCGGTTCGCATCTGTGCCGAGCCGGGAACGCGGGATGTCGGTGCGGTCAGCCTGGCGGTGCGGTATTTCAGCACGCCGAAGCTGTTGTTTCATGTATCCAGGGGCAGCTTTATGCCGGCGCCGAATGTGGACAGCTGTGTGATTCGTTTGGATGTGAGGGAGAATACTCCCGAGCAGGTGCGGGATGAAAAATTCTTCTTTCGCCTGGTTCGAGCGGGCTTTTCCCAGCGCAGAAAAACGCTGGTGAATCCGGTGTCCGCTTCATTGGGAATCGCCAAGGAAACGGTGCGGGAAGCACTGGAGGAAGCAAATATCAAGCCGACGGTACGCGCAGAGGAACTGACAATGGAGCAGTTTATTGCGTTGAGCAATCGGCTTTCTGAGAGGATAGAGCAACACTGAAATGTTGGAGTTTGTAGCGGAAAAGCAAACGGTATGGGAGTATTTAAGGCAGACCGAAAAGCCGATTTTGCTGTATGGCATGGGAGACGGTGCCGATAAAATTTTAAAGGTGTTTTCCGATTACGGAATTTCCTGCGACGGCATTTTCGCAAGTGATGAATTTGTGCGGGGACACTCCTTTCGCGGTTTTCGGGTCATGACCTATGCGCAGGCCTGCGAGGCGTATCCCGATTTTATTGCGGTGCTGGCTTTTGCGGCGTTTACCGATGAACTGCGGGAGAAAATTTGCCGTATCGCCAAGGAACGGGAACTGTATGCGCCCGATGTTCCCGTTGCGGGAACAGAGCTTTTTACTTTGGAATATCTTCATGAAAAAGAGGAGGCTCTGCGGCAGGGATACGAATTGCTTGCCGACGAGCAGTCAAAGCGAGTATTTTCTGCAGTGGTCAATTTTAAGCTCAGCGGAAAGATAGATTACCTGGAAGCAGTGACGACCTCGGTGGAGGAAATATATCATGACATTTTACCGCCCGAGCCGCAGGAGGTTTATCTGGATTTGGGTGCCTACAATGGGGATACCGTGCGGGAGTTTTTATCCTATGCGGCAGATTATGAGAAAATCATTGCGGCAGAACCGGACATCAAAAATTACCGTAAACTGGAAAAATATATCGAAGAAAACGGCTTACAGCGGGTGGAAGCAAGAAATATCGGCGTTTGGGATTCTGCGGGAGTGATGCATTTCGATCGCCGTGCAGGTCGGAATTCCGCTCTTTCGCAAAATGCGAAAGAAGAGGTTGCGGTTGACAGCATTGACGGCATATTGGACGGAAAGCGAGTCACTACCGTCAAAATGGATGTAGAGGGTGCGGAGCGGCAAGCCATTCTCGGCGGAGTCGAGACCCTTAGAAGATATGCACCGAAGCTGAATATTGCGGCATATCATCGAACGGGGGATTTCTTTGAGCTGCCTCTGTTGCTTCGAGAGGTGAATTCGAAATATCGCATTTACCTGCGACATCATCCCTATATTCCCGCTTGGGAAACAAATTTGTATGCAAAGCTGTGACCTTAAATCAGCACGGCGAGCAACATCATTTCGAGCAGACGGGCATAAATCGGCTCGAGGTCCTCAATGGGAAGCGGATTTTCGCCCGAGCCGATTTCGACAGTAAAGCCGGGACGTCTCATTTTGTCGATGAACCAATCCTTGAAGCCTCCGTGGGAGGCAAGTCCCTCATTTTGCACCAGACGGTAGCCGCAGGCATCTGCCAAAAGTGCGGCAATCGGTCGGGAGGAGGACGGTGTGTGAACGCCGTATTCATAATAGATTTCCTCTCCCTGCGCGTGAAAGGCAAGAACCTTTTTGACATCAAAGGCTTTGCAGAGGTTGACCATAGCGCGGGTTTCGGGTTCGCTGTTTGCTCTTTTTCCACCGTATTGACCGGGAGCGGGTGCGTTAATGCCCTGCGATTTTTCCATGGCACGCAGCAGCTTGAAGCCGGCGTCATAATTGTGATTGAGGTCGATGCCGCGGGCGTTTGCCTGCCATTTTTGAGAGCTGCTTGCCATAATGCTTTCTACATAATGCTGTAGCTGCTTGGCAGATTCCGAACCGTTGAGCGCAATTTCCACTCCGTCGGGATTGACTGTCGGAACGCAGATTAGACCTTTTTTCTCCATTGACCTGCGGATGTCGACGTCTAACAGCTTGCTTTTTTGGGTATAGGCATGAGCCACTTCTCCGAAAAAACGGAGGAGGAGGGAACAGGTGAGCCACTCTTGGGCGTGAAAGGCGCCGGCAAGCAGGGTGGCTTCCTTGAGGTTCCCGAGCGCCAGGGCGTAAATTTTTCGTCCCAGACAGCTTTTTCCAATCGAAAACAGCTTGATTTCGGGATTGTCTGCCTTGAGCTGCTCGCAGTAACGGCAGGTGTGCTCATAGGAGGGCGGCATGGTAAAAAAACGATCCATTCGGATATCTCCTTTGCAGAATTCTGAGGGTCATACTATCATTATATTGATCGGAAGCGGAAAACAGTCAGAGATTGAAACGGATTTTCCGAAAAGAAAGGACGAGATTGCGATGAAGCTGACAGAGAAAACGGTTTCACAAAAAATGCTGGTGGAGGGAAAGATTATCAACCTGCGGCAGGATACCGTCACGCTGGAGAACGGAAGAACGACACTCCGCGATGTTGTGGAGCACCCGG
>CAZFQM010000078.1:0-2744 GCA_964520995.1 uncultured Oscillospiraceae bacterium | reverse complement strand
TGCCGTTGACCGAGGAGAATGAGGTGATTTTGGTCAAACAATTTCGCTATCCGTATCAAGAGGTGCTTTTGGAACTGCCCGCGGGAAAGCTGGATAAGGGCGAAGAAGAGCCGCTGCATTGCGGAATGCGTGAATTAGAGGAGGAAGCGGGGGTAACCGCGGAGGAGTATCTCAGCTTGGGACAAATGTATCCCTCTCCCGGATATTGCGATGAGATAATCTACCTGTATTTGGCAAGAAAGCTTCAGCCGAGCCGACAGCATTTGGATGAGGATGAATTCCTGGAGGTTTATAAAATGCCGTTTGCACAGGTGCTGGAGATGGTACTCAACGGAGAAATCAAGGATGCCAAAACACAGCTGGCAATTTTGAAGACAGCGGTTTTGTTAGGCTTTGAGCACAGCAACTGAAAAAGTATGGAATATTGATACAGAATATCGGCGAGCAGAAAAAACTGTAAATTTTTTATTTTTTTTCGCTGTTCGCTATTTACAGATGAATCATTTCGGTGTATAATAAATAAAACGCTCGAAATCGGGCAGACACCTTTAAGTTGGTCCTGTGAGGCTGACAAGGCGGTCAACTTTATAAAAGCAAGCGGTTCTCTCGAAAAATCGAAGCAACCGCGTGATATGGATTAAAGTCGGCTTGGCTTGTGAACGTCACAAAGGGTGATGGTTGCGGGTAGAGCCGTTTTTTGTCGGCACTTTTCTGGATTTGCCGATGTTTAGCTTGCTGTTTTGGCATTTTTTATGTGGAAAGGCGGTTGTAGCATGGAAGTAAAGACCGAATTATTAGACGAAAAGGGCTTAGGTCGATGCATTGCCCGCATTGCATATGAGATTATTGAGAAAAACAAGGGCGTCGAAAACCTTTGTATTGTGGGAATATTGTCCCGCGGGGCGGAGATTGCCTCTCGCATTGCCGCAAAAATCGCCGAGGTAGAAGGAAAATCGGTAGAGGTCGGCTTACTGGACATTACGCTGTTTCGTGACGATCGGACAACGGCGTCGGATTATCATGACCGCTCGGCATTGCCGTTTGATATTGTCGGGAAAAAGGTAATCTTGGTGGATGATGTCATCTTTACCGGACGAAGTGTGAGATCGGCAATTGATGCCATCATGGATCGCGGCAGACCGCAGAATATCCAGCTGGCAGTGCTGATAGACCGCGGACATCGTGAGCTGCCGTTGCGGGCGGATTATGTCGGAAAGAATGTGCCGACTGCCGCACATGAGCAGGTGCGTGTCATGGTAAAGGAACGCGACGGAATTGATAAGGTAGTTCTTTATTGAGAGCTTCTCTGTAAAAATGCGGAAAGGATGATTCGGACGATGAGCAGGCTGCTGATAAAAAACGGCAGAATCGTGGATGACAGCAGAGATCAGAACGGTGATATTCTGATTTGTGACGGAATAATTCAAAAAATTGCGGAGGAAATCTCCGAAGAGGCGGATACCGTGATTGATGTCGCGGGAAAAGCGGTATTGCCCGGCTTGATTGATATGCACGTGCACCTGCGGGACCCGGGATACACCTATAAGGAAGATGTTTTAAGCGGCTGTGAGGCAGCGGCGGCAGGTGGCGTGACCGGAATTGCTTGTATGCCGAATACCTCTCCGGTCAATGACAATCCCGAGGTGACCGAGTATATCCTGCTTCGTGCAAGACAGGCAAAAGCACGGGTATATCCGATTGCGGCAATCACCAAGCGGATGTGCGGAGAGGAACTTACCGATTTTGCTCAGCTCAAGCGGGTCGGAGCGGTCGGCGTAAGCGATGACGGAAAGCCGGTCGAAAATCGAGAGCGGATGGCGGCGGCGTTGCAAAGCGGCGCGGCGGCAGGCTTGCTTCCGATTTCTCATTGTGAGGATTTGGCGATCATTGACGGCGGCATTATCAATAAAGGAGAAATCTCGGAGCAGCTCGGGGTCAAGGGAATGGACAGGCTGTCCGAGGACAGCATTACCGAGCGAGAGATTGCGTTGGCGAAGCGTACCGGTTGTCCGGTTCATATTGCCCATGTCAGCACTAAGGGCGCTATCGATGCAATCAGGCAGGCAAAAGCCGAGGGCATACCGGTTACCTGCGAGACCTGCCCGCATTATTTCATCTTAACGGAGCGGGAATTGCTCAAGCGGGATGCGGATTATCGGATGAACCCGCCGTTGCGGGAGGAAAGCGACCGCGCGGCGATTGAGGAGGCTGTACTGGACGGTACGATTGATTGCATTGTTACCGACCATGCGCCGCACAGCGCGGAGGAAAAGCGTGATTTCGAAAAGGCACCTAACGGTGTGGTCGGCTTGGAAACCTCATTGGCGGCGACTCTGACCGCATTGGTGCATACCGGAAAAATGGAGCTTCAGCAGCTTTGCCGCTTGATGTCACGAAAGCCTGCCGAACTGTTGCAGGTAGCGGGCGGAAAAATAGCCGAGGGAGCGGTTGCCGATTTGATTGTTGTGGATTTGGAGGAGCGGTGGACAGTAGTGCCCGAAAAGCTGCATTCCAAATCGAAAAATACTGTTTTCAAGGGAAAAGAAATGATTGGGAAGGTAAAAATGACATTGCTGGGCGGCAATATCGTTTTTGAGGATTAATATTTAGGAGGAACATTTATGTCATTGGATCGGTTGATTGAAAAAATCGTGGAAACGCAAAATCCGACGGTAGTCGGCTTGGACCCGAAGCTGGAGTATCTGCCTGCTTTTATTAAGGAGGAGTGCTTCCGACGATACGGG
>CAZFQM010000077.1:0-7081 GCA_964520995.1 uncultured Oscillospiraceae bacterium | reverse complement strand
ATTGTGGGGAGAGGTTGGGAGAGGGGAAAGTCCCCTTTCCCAGAGCGTTGTCGACCTTGTCGACACGCTCAAAAATGCGCACCTAGCGTGCGCATTTTTTTGAACTCTCCGCTCGGAAAGCGAACGGAAACAGTAAGGGAAGAAAAAAGAATGCGAATAGATTTTCATGTGCACGCATTCCCGGATAAGCTGGCACCGAAAGCAATTGCGGTGCTGGCACAGCATTCGGGATATGACCCGCAATCAGACGGAACCTTTGCCGATACCGTCGAAAAAATGACGGCGGGCGGAAATGATAAATTTGTGTTGCTGAATGTTGCCCAAACACCGGCACAGCAGAAAAACGCCAATCGCTTTGTAATGGAAAGAAACGGCGGAAATACGATAGCCTTTGCGGCGATTCATCCCCTTGCCGCAGATGCGATAGAGGAATTGGAGCGTGCGCGGGAGGCGGGCTTAAAGGGAGTTAAGCTGCATCCCGAATATCAGGGCTTTGATATGGATGACCCGACGGTTTATCCCTTTTATGAAGCTTGTGCCGAGCGGGAGATGGTCATGCTTTTTCATGCCGGCTTTGATTCGGCGTATCCGAATAGCAGACGAGGCTATCCCGATAAGGCGGCTAAGGTGGTAAAGGACTTTTCGGGGGCAAAAATCGTGCTGGCACATCTGGGAAATTGTATGGATAATCGAGAGACGTTGGAGTACCTTTGCGGTTTGGATTGCTATATGGACCTTTCGATTTGCTATAAAACAATGGCGCCCGATAAAATAAAAGAAGTGATAAAAGCGCATACGGCGGACAAAATATTATACGGTACTGATTTCCCCTGGGGAAGCATTTCGGATACTGTCAAAATGATTGAAAACCTTGGCTTGACCGCAGAGGAAAAAGAAAAAATTTACCATAAAAACGCAGAAAAGCTACTGCAAATTTAATGATTTATCCGCTTGTTAAATATCTAGCAATATAGTATAATTTAAAACTGGAGAGATTCCGATGACAATGAAAAAAGTGGAAATTTTTACCGACGGTGCCTGTAGCGGAAATCCCGGTCCGGGAGGATGGGGTGCGGTATTGCGTTGCGGAACAGCCGAAAAGGAGCTGTCGGGCGGCGAAAAAAGCACAACCAACAATCGCATGGAGCTGACTGCCGTGATTTCTGCGCTGTCTGCCTTAAACCGCCCCTGTGCCGTCACCATTTGCAGTGACAGCAAATATGTAATCGATGCGGTGACCAAGGGGTGGGCAAAAAGCTGGCAGAAGAACAACTGGGTCAAGTCGGATAAAAAGCCGGCACTGAATGCCGACCTGTGGGAAAAACTGCTGGAGCTGCTCGACCGACATGAGGTCAGCTTTGTTTGGATCAAGGGTCATGCGGGACATCCCGAGAATGAGCGCTGCGATCAAATGGCAGTGGAGGAGTCTCGCAAATTCATCGGAGCGAAATAAAGTGAAAAAATTTTCCAAACCGCTTGCAAACTATACTAAAAAGGTGTATAATAAATTTGCAACCGATTACGGGACAATATCGTCCTGCGTGGTCGGTGTGAGGAGTAGGCTTTCCGCCACAGAGATGACGGAAAGATAAGTTGTTGTGTGAGCCTTGCTTTGCAAAGAAAGCAGGCTTTTATGAAGTGATTGGGAGGTCGATTTTGTTGAAAAGAACAGTTTATGCGGATAATTCCGCAACGACCGCAGTTTCTGATAGTGCATTGCACGCAATGCTGCCGTATTTGCAGGAAAAATTCGGAAATGCATCCAGCCTGCACGCGGCGGGAAGAGAAGCGGCTCGCGCCTTGATTCATGCCAGAGAGCAGGTTGCGGCGGCGTTGAATGCCGATCCGAACGAGATTTATTTTACCTCCGGCGGAACCGAAGCGGACAACTGGGCGTTAAAGGGCGGCTGTGCCCGACAATTGAAAAAAGGAAAACGTCACATCATCACGACGGTGTTTGAGCATCATGCGGTGCTGCACAGCTGTGAATTTTTGGAGAAAAACGGCTTTGAGGTCACCTATCTGCCGGTCAGCAAGGATGGCTATGTTACCGCACAGCAGGTCGCCGATGCAATCCGAGAGGATACCGCAATGGTTTCGGTGATGTATGCCAATAATGAGATCGGTACGATTCAGCCGATTGCCGAGATCGGTAAAATCTGCCGTGAGCGTGGTGTTTGGTTCCATACCGATGCCGTACAGGCGGTCGGTAACGTTCCGATTGATGTAAAAGCGCAAAATATCGATATGCTGTCCTTGTCGGGACATAAAATCCACGCACCGAAAGGAATCGGCGTGTTGTATGTCAGAAAGGGCATTCTGCTTCAAAATATTATCGACGGCGGTGCGCAGGAGCGCGGAAAGCGCGGCGGCACCGAGAATATCGCTTCTGCTGTCGCATTGGGTCAGGCGATTACCGATGCGGCGGAAAATGTAGCGGCAAAGGTCGAGCGATTGACCAAAATGCGAGACAGATTGATTGACGGCGTGCTGTCCTCTATTCCGAAGAGTCGCTTAAACGGCGGCAGAGAACCGAGACTTTGCATGAGTGCGAACTTTTCCTTTGAGGGCATCGAGGGAGAGGGAATGCTGCTATTGTTGGATATGGAGGGGATTTGTGCTTCCTCCGGTTCGGCGTGTACATCGGGCTCGCTGGACCCCTCTCATGTTTTGATGGCAATCGGTTTGCCGCATGAGATTGCACACGGCTCGCTCAGAATCTCTTTCTCGGATGAGAATACCGAGGAGGATGTGGATTATATTTTGGAAAAGCTTCCGCCGATCATCGCAAAATTGCGTGCGATGTCACCGGTCTGGGAAGGATAAACGGCTTTAAGGAGGAAAAAAAGATGAGTATGTTATACAGCGAAAAGGTTATGGATCATTTTGCAAATCCGCGTAATGTGGGCGAAATTGCCGATGCCGACGGAATCGGTGAGGTCGGCAACGCAAAATGCGGCGACATCATGAAGATGTATATTAAGGTAAAGGATAATGTGATTACCGATGTCAAATTCAAGACCTTCGGTTGCGGTGCCGCCATTGCAACCAGCTCGATGGCAACCGAAATGATTAAGGGTAAGCCGATCGAGGAAGTGCTGAAGCTGACCAACAAAGCGGTCGTGGAGGCGTTAGACGGTTTGCCGGCAACCAAGATTCATTGCTCGGTTCTTGCGGAGCAGGCGATTAAAAGTGCTCTGTCGGATTATTACCAACGCAACGGCATTGACCCCACTCCGATTGTAGGCGAGATTGCCGAGTGCGAAGCTTGCCATAATATATAAAGCCTATGGCAGAGAAAAAGGTATTGGTCGCTTTAAGCGGCGGTGTTGACAGTACGGTTTGTGTGCATCTGCTGAAAGAGCAGGGGTACACGGTTGCCGGTTTGGTGCTGAAAATGTCTCCGGCGCATGAGGCAACCGTAAAGGCGGCGCAGGAAAGCGCGGATTCCCTGGGAATCCCCCTTTATATCCGAGATTGCACCGAGGCATTTCAAAAGCAGGTGATTCATTACTTTGTCACCGAATATCAAAACGGCAGAACGCCGAATCCCTGTATCATCTGCAATCCGACGGTAAAATTCAAGACCTTGACGGATGTGGCAGATGAGTTGGGCTATGATTGGATTGCAACGGGACATTATGCTAAGCTGGAAAGGCAAAACGGCGAGGTCTTGCTGAAAAAAGGCGATTCGGCAAAGCGGGATCAGTCCTATATGCTGTATCGGCTGAATCAGCGAATTTTATCCCGTCTCCTTTTTCCGCTGGCGGAGCTGGAAAAGGATGAGGTGCGTGCAATTGCGGCAAGGCTCGGCGTTTCGGCGGCAAGCAAGCCGGATAGTCAGGAAAACTGCTTTATTCCCGATAACGATTATGCCGGATATATTGAGCGTTATTACGGCAAATCGGAACCGGGAGATTTTATCTCGCCCGAGGGTATTCCCTGCGGCAAGCATAAAGGAATCATCCATTATACCGTAGGACAGCGAAAGGGCTTGGGCATTGCGCTCGGACGACCGGTCTTTATTCGGGAGATTGATGCAAGCACCAATCGCATTTACCTGGCGGACAGCGGAAACGAGTATTTTTCCAAGGTGTTTTTGGAAGCGGTGACCACCGTCAGCGGCAGACCGCTCGGCTCGGCACGCTATCAGGCGAAAATACGCTCGATGGCAGCTCCCTGCGAGGCAGAGACGGTGATGCTGTCGGAAAATCGCGCCGAGGTTATCTTCGATAAGCCGCAACGAGCGACGGCAAAGGGACAATCGGTCGTGCTGTATGACGGCGACACGGTAATCGGCGGCGGATTGATTGCCGCTTGCGAATAAGAAACAAAGACGGACTGTTCCCGCTTACGGAAGCAGTCTGTTGTTTTAGAAGTGAGGGATTTGGCTTGAAGCTGATGATGATAGGGGATGTCATTAGTCAAATCGGCTGTGAATATCTGCGAAAACGGCTGCCCGGCTTTAAACGGGAGCACGGTGTGGACATGGTGATTGCCAACGGAGAAAACTCGGCAGTGGGAAACGGCATATTGCCGAAATCGGCGGAGTTTTTATTTGACAGTGGCGTAGACGTTATCACAACGGGCAACCATGTCTATAAAAGGCGGGAAATACTGGATTATTTTGAGGAACGACCCTCTTTGATTCGTCCTGCGAATTTTCGTCCCGAATGTGCGGGTGTCGGGTATTATCTGTATGAGACGGTGACCTATCGCGTTTGTGTCATCAATCTGCTGGGGCAATCCTTTATGGAACCGGTCGGATGTCCCTATGAAGCGGTTGACCGTATTCTGGCTGAGGTATCGGCAAACGTGTATATCGTGGATTTTCATGCCGAGGCGACCGGAGAAAAGGGAGCACTCGGGTATTATCTGAACGGCAGGGTGGCGGCAGTGCTCGGCACACATACCCACGTGCAGACTGCGGATGAACGGATTTTATCTCAGGGCACGGCATTTATCAGTGATGTCGGAATGACCGGACCGATCGATTCGGTGCTGGGTGTTCGCCCGGAGTGTATCATACAGCGAATGCGCTTGCATACTCCGACCCGGTTTGAGACAGCGACAGGTGAGTGTCGGATGCAGGGCGTCCTGTTGGAGATCGATGAAAAAAGCGGAAGCTGTATTGCCATTGAGCGATTTTCCTGCTAGGGAAAAGCTTTTTTTGCATTGTATGTTAGGAGCCGTCGGCGCAAGACGGCTCCTTTTTCGTATCCAGAAAAGCGGGTAATTTTTACAAAAATCCGCTTTGAATTTTATCGTCGAAATCGCTTGACATTTGTCGAATAAAAGAATATAATATTGCACAAATGAAGTTTTAAGCAAGTGCTGTGACGCTGGCAAGTTTCAATAATCCATACACGCTCGGTGTTTTATTGTCTTGCCATGCCGCAAGATTTTTTTTTGCCGTTTTATAGGTCCGATTTGGCGGAAAAGCGGACAAATAATCTGCACAGAAGCTCAGAAAGGAATGATGGTTACAAAGATGAAAAAATCAGCTTTTACCCGAACCGACGGCTATCTGCCAAATGAAACTCCAACCTTTTGGAAATTGTTGCTGTATGCAATACAGCAGGTTATTGTAATGTTCCCCGCAACCATTACGGTTGCATTGATTACCGGATTCCAGGTATCTACCACTATTTTCGCCAGCGGATTGGCTACGCTCTGCTTTGTTCTGATTACCGGGAAAAAGATTCCGCTTTATTACGGCTCCAGCTTTGCTTATCTGACGGCAATCGCCAGTATGTGCGCGGCAAAGGGATATGCGATGACAGACGGCATTTTGCCGCAGATTGCGATTCGTGAGGCGCAGTTCGGCATTATCATGTCCGGCTTTGTTTCCATCGCGGCAGGCTTGATTGTAAAATATGCCGGCTCAAGGGCAGTGGAGAAGCTTTTGCCCGCCAGCATTACCGGGTCGGTTGCAATGATTATCGGCTTGACCCTTGCGGGAAATGCGTTGAGCGATGCGATTCCGCAGTTATCCGAGGGCGCAACTGCTCACACCGCCGAGCAGGGCTGGTGGATTGTGGTTTCGCTGGTGACATTGCTTTCCACGGTGCTTTATTCCCGCTATTTGAAAGGGATTCTCGGTCAGCTTCCGTTGCTGTTGGGTGCACTGACCGGCTGTGCGGTTGCCGCGGTTCTTTACTTTGCGGCAGATGTCAACCTCTTCCGTGAGGTTCCCGCATCGGCTTTGGAGGCTTCTGTTTGGAAGCTCGGAGACGGCTCTGTCTTTGCACTTCCGGCATTCTCTCTGCCGAAATTTTCGATCGAAGCATTGGTTGCGATTATGCCGATTGCGATTGCGACAATTCCGGAATCCACGGCACATATTTATCAGCTGGATATCTATGTCAATGATGTTGCCAAGAAAAAGGGCAAGGGCAAATTTGACATGGCATCCTTGTTGCACAAAAACCTGATCGGTGACGGTATTTGTGATATGATTTCGGGCTTTGTCGGCGGACCTGCCGGCACCAACTACGGCGAAAATATCAGCACGATGGCGATTACAAGGGTGTTTTCCGTTCCGGTTTTGATTGCGGCGGCGATTATTGCGATGATCGTTTCCTGCTTTACACCGTTGATTAAGGTGATTTACGGCATTCCGCTTGCGGTTATCGGCGGATTGGAGATTTATCTGTTCGGTGCGATTGCCGCGCAGGGAATTGCCATTATGATAGACAAGAAAGTGGATATGTTCGATTCCAAAAATATCGCAGTGATTGCCTCTATCATGGTAATCGGTATCGGCGGTCAGTATGCGTTCGGTGGCAACATTCCGCTGTTTGGCATACAGGTTCCCTGCATTGCGGGAGCTGCGATTTTCGGTATTCTTTTGAATTTGATTTTGTCCATCGGTTCAAAGAAGAAAGCCGAGAACGATGTGGCTGAAGAGAATGCCGAAGAAAAATTGCCTGCAAATGACAGCGCAGAAGCAACTGCGGTGCAGGCAGAATAAAAAATCAAAAGCAACTGAAACAGGCGAACCTTGAATACAAGGCTCGCCTGTTTGTTTGCCGAAAAAATGATAGGTTCCAAGCCCCTGTTTAATGGAGAAACCGAGGAC
>CAZFQM010000076.1:0-7121 GCA_964520995.1 uncultured Oscillospiraceae bacterium | reverse complement strand
CGGTGCGGCTTTCGATTGACAAAATCGGCGAGGCACACCTTATTTGTGCACGGACTCGTCCGAAATTTATCGGCGGCTGTCGTGCCGTTTACAACGATGCGCTACTGTAATCGGCGATTTAATGGATTCTGAAAAGGAGCGAAGTCCTATCATGCTGTTTTTTCGTTGCCCGATCTGTCATTCTCCCTTAGAGGAGCAGGGCAATCGTGCGGTCTGCCCCAATCGGCACAGCTTTGACCGTGCCGCCGAGGGGTATTATCATCTGCTACCCTCTCACAAAATGCACACCAAGCTACCCGGGGACAGCAAAGAAATGGTTGCCGCGCGGCGGGCGTTTTTAAATGCGGGATATTATCAATTATTCAGTGACGGAATCAACGAGGCGGTGACACGGTTACTTGCCGACAGTGCCTCTCCGACGGTGCTGGATGCCGGTTGCGGCGAGGGATATTATACCGCGCGGCTCAAGCAGTCGCTGGCTCGACAGCGAGCGGATGTACGGGTGGCGGGCTTTGACATTTCCAAGCTTGCGGTGAAAGCCGCTGCCAAGCGGGACAGTGAGATTTCCTTTGCGGTAGCGAGTATTTTCGATATTCCCGCGGCGGATTGCTCCTGCGATATGGTATTGAATGTATTTGCGCCTATTGTTCCCGACGAATTTGCAAGAGTGCTCCGAACCGGGGGCATACTATTGATTGCGGTACCGAGCGAGCGGCACCTATTCGGCTTAAAGGAGATTTTATACGAGGCTCCTTATGAAAACGAGAGGCTTGATACCGCGTATTCGGGTTTTACCTTTTTAGAGCGTCTTCCGATTCGGGGCGCACTTTCGATTACCGAGCCGGCGCAAATCGCAAATTTATTCTCCATGACCCCTTATTATTGGAAAACACCGCCTGCCGGCAGTGAGCGATTGCGACAAGCGATACGGCTGGATACCGAAATCGGCTTTGATTTACTGATATACCGACGAACCCGATAAAGCAGAAGGGAGATGACCTGCTATCGCAATCAACAAATTCATGAGGGCGGCGCTCAAGGCGCTTTCTTATCCCGATTTGAGGACACAAAAAAGCTATCGCGTGCAGCGGACGGTCATCAACCTGACGCACAAGCATTATATGCGACCTTTTTATCATATTTGGGACCATAAAATTTCTGCCGATGACCATGACATTCCGGTAAGGGTCTTTTGCCCCGAAATCGTGGGAGAATTTCCGTTGATGGTCTTTTTCCACGGCGGCGGTTGGGTGACCGGAAATATCGACAGCTATGACAAGGTTTGCGCCAATCTTGCCAAATACACCGGTCACACGGTGGTATCGGTGGATTATCGGCTGGCGCCCGAGCACAGGTTTCCTGCCGGCTTGGAGGATTGCTATCGGGTCGTGCAGGAGGTTATCGCGAATGCACCCGCGCTGGGCGGCAGGGCGGAGGATATTACCCTCATCGGAGACAGCGCCGGCGGAAATCTTGCGGCGGCGGTTTCGCTCCTGGCAAGGGAGCGGGGAGAGCCGATGGCAAGGGCGCAAATCCTGCTTTATCCCGCCGTTTACAATGACCACACCGAGCATTCTCCCTTTGCTTCGGTCAGAGAGAACGGAACCGGCTATTTATTGACCGCCAAGCGTGTTGCCGACTATATGGCACTTTACAAAAAAAGCGATGCGGATCTGCAAAATCCCTACTTTGCGCCGCTTTTGGCTGAGGATTTTTCGAATCAGCCCGACACCTTGATTATCACGGCGGAATATGACCCCCTACGGGACGAAGGGGAGGCATATGGCGACAAGCTGAAGCAGGCGGGAAATCGTGTGGAAATCGTTCGGCTCAAGGATGCCCTGCACGGGTTTATTTCTTTAAGCCCGCGATATGCCCATGTGCGAAAAAGCTATTCGCTGATCAATCGGTTTCTCGGATACCGATATCGTCCCGCAAGGGAGCTTGGCAGGGATTGACTCCACAGAAAGGAATTGTGATGCAAATGAGCCAAAAATCACCGGAGTGGAATCGGCTGGACAACGCCGCGAAAATATTTCCCTCTAACATCGGAAAGCGGGATACCAAGGTCTTTCGATTCTCCTGTGAGCTTTATGAGGAGGTTGTTCCCGAAATTTTACAGCAGGCGCTGGATATTACCATTGACTATTTTCCGATTTTTCGGAGCGTAATGAAAAAGGGCTTGTTCTGGTACTATTTTGAGCAGAGCAAGCTGGAGCCGATCGTTTTACCCGAAACAAAGCCGATTTGCAGCTCGTTATATCATCCCGATTATCGCACCCTCCTGTTTGAGGTGACCTATTTCGGGCGGCGAATCAATTTTGAGGTGTTTCATGCGTTGACCGACGGAACCGGCGCCATGCAGTTTTTGAAGATGCTGGTTTCACAGTATCTGAAGCTGAAATATCCGGAAAAGGAGCTTCCGTCCTTAGATTATGATGCTTGCACCTCTCAAAAAAGTGAGGACAGCTTTCAGAAATATTATGACCCCAAGGCGGTCGGCGGCAAGGCAAAGCGGGTCTCCGCCTATCAGATTAAGGGCAGCAAGGAGCCGAAGGAACGATTGAACGTCATCGAGGGTGTCCTTCCCGTCAAGCCACTTCTCGATTTGGCACATCAATATCACACCACGCTGACGGTACTGCTTGCCGCGGTGCTGATTCGCTCTATCGGCGGACAGATGGCTACCGGCGACAAGCGCAAGCCGGTTATTCTCGACATTCCCGTGAATCTGCGAAACTATTTCGATTCCGAAACGGCACGCAATTTCTTCGGGGTCATCAACGTCAGCTATCACTTCGGGGAGCGCTCCGGAGAGCTGGAGGACATCATCGAGCAGGTCGCTCACACTATGCAGGAGGAGCTGACGCGGGAAAAGCTGAGCGGGATTATCAACGACTATATTAAAATTGAGCGGAATGCGATGATTCGTATTGTGCCGCTTCCGTTAAAGGATCTTGTCCTACGGCAGGCGGGAAAAATCAACCAGCGGGAAGCAACCTCTGCGTTATCCAACATCGGTCGGACGAATATTCCGCCCGAGCTGAGAAGCTACATTCGGCTGTTTGACGTAATTTGCAGTACCGATCGTACTCAGCTGTGCTTATGCTCCTGCGGGGATTTATTGACTGCCTGCTTTTCCTCTGTCTTTGAGAGCACCGAAGTGCAAAAAAGCTTCTTTCGCACCTTTACCGAGCTGGGTATTGCGGTTGAGGTTGCTTCCAATGACAGCTTTGGACTAGAGGACACGCCGTCGATCAGTCGTGTAAATCCGCTTCGCTTCGGGGCACCGAACAAGGCTACAGTGGCAGAGCGTGCCGAGGGTCAATCGCGCAAGGAAGAAAAAAAGCAACAAAAGCAGGTGGAAAAGGCAGAGAAGAGAGAACAGCGGGAGAATGCAGCGGCGGAAAAGCAAAAGCAAAAATCCGAGCGCAAGGAGACGAAGCAATCGGAAAAGAGCAATCGCAAGCAGGAAAAGCTACAGAAAAAGCAGGAGAAAAGGGCGCTGAAAAAGGCGAAGAAGGACGAGAAGAAAAAGACAAGGACATGATTTTTCTGTTTCCCCTCTTTGGCACCGAAGCAAGGTGCCGATAACGATAAAGGATTGATAAACCATGAAATACTGCGAAAAATGCAAGGTAAGCGTACCGAATCCCAAGCAGCGGTGTCCGCTTTGCCAGGGAATGCTGACAGGGGGAGAGGGCAATGAGATTGAAACCTTTCCCAATATTCCGACAATCTATCGTCGATATAGTCTTTATTTTCGCTTGATGATCCTCTGCTCGGTAGCGATCGGAGTGATCTCAGTGATGGTCAATATGCTGCTTCCCGACAGCGGCTGGTGGTCGCTGATTGTGGTAGGCGGCTTGGTCTGTATGTGGATTCCGATCTGGGCTGCCGTGCGCAAGCGGAGCAACATCTTTAAAAATATTTTATATCAAGTGGTGATTCTCTCCCTCTTGCTATGCGGGTGGGACAGCTTTACCGGTTGGCACCGCTGGTCGGTGAATTTTGCCGTGCCCGCGTTATGTATCTCCGCCATGCTGGGGATTGCTATTGTCGGGAAAATTATCCGCCTAAATGCGGGGGATTATGTGATTTACCTACTAATCAACATTATTTTCGGATTGGTACCCTTTATTTTTGCGCTGACCGGGTTGGCATCGATAAAGTGGCTTTGCCTTGCTTCGATGGTAATCAGCATATTGGGGCTGACCTCGGTCTTCCTCTTTTCGGAGGCAAACGTTTGGCAGGAGCTGAAAAAGCGATTTCATCTATAATGCTTGGATTTCATTCGCGGCAGGGTTGCGTGGGTATTTTCTTTATCCTGACAAAGGGCAAAATAAAAACGGGCTACCGTTGTCATCATACGGTAGTCCGTTTCGGTCTATTCTTATCCGTTTTGATTCTGTCGGCAGGGCTTTGCTTTATCTCGAGAAAGCGCCAGATTCACAATCGGGATGCCGTTTTTCTTGGCGTGCTTTACGGTGTAGGCGGTGCTTCCTCTGAGCGATGTCTGATAGCAAATCAAAAGGGAGGAATGCGCAAGCATCCAATTGTTGCGGTCACAATAAACGTGCGGATAATAAAAGCTCGACAGGCAAACGCAGCAATCCGATTCCTTACAGATTCGTGAGGAACGGCTTAACCATTCCGCGTTCCATTCCTTGGTTGCAAAAAAGTTTTCTTGAAACGGAAGCACCGATATCAGCTTGATATGCGGGTGCTTCTTTTTGATTTCCAAAATCGCTTCGGCGGCGACGATATCAAAGCCGGACATCATGCCGTGGATAAAGTTGACTTTCCCCTCTGCGATTGCGTTTTCGATGGTGTTTAACACATTTTGATAAAGAGACCTCATGGCGGGCTTGGAGAGATCTCCTGCGTTCGGCAGCTTATTCGGACGGTGCCCCGAAAAACAAACATTCAAATCCCTTTGAAAAAGGCTTCCCTCATCGATATTTGCCATTCACGCACCCTCCTTTTGTCCGTCCATCCGTGTCTCTTTAAAAACTACATACACTATTATTATATTTCTTTTAAAAGACTATGTCAATACAGATATTGCCTTAAAAGAAACAAAAAATCTCAAATGTAGATTATAATGTTATCATGAGAACAAAAGGAAACGGGTGATACCTTGCTGATCAGCGGAACAGATTATGAAGCTTTTTTACCGAAACGATTGTCGGAATTACGAACGCAGAAAAATGTATCGGCTCGTGAAATGAGCTTGTCCTTAGGTCAGCATCCGGGATACATCAATAAAATCGAGAACGGCAACGGAATGCCGTCTATGCAGGTTTTCTTCTACATCTGCCAATATCTTGATGTCACGCCGAGTGAGTTTTTCAGCATTGAACTGAAGGCGCCGCACAAATTGGCGATATTGCTTGAGAGCTTAAAAGCGATTGATGCGGAACAGCTTGAGCATTTAAATGCGTTTATTACCGGCTTTAAAAAAGCTTAAACCCCTCCGTCTGCGCAGTGAGCGTCCTTTGCAGGCGGCGGGGTTTCATTTTTTAAGGTTTATCGTGCTTCGGTCTCCTTCCGATTTTTTTGGAAGTCCTCGCTGGGGAGGTTGCCAATCAGCGCTTTATAGGTTTTGGAGAAGTAGGAAATGTTGGAAAATCCGCTGGCATAGGCACTTTGCGCTACATTATATTTTCCCGTGCTCAGCAGGGAAAGCGCATAATTGCAACGGATGTAGTTTAAATGGTGCAGCATGGTTCGTCCGGTGATCTCCTTGAAAATGTGACACATATAATATTTACTCAAGCCGACACTACGGCAGATGTCATCCACCGAGATATCCTGATCAAAATGCTCGTGGATATATTGAATCGCCGCCTTTACGGCATGAAACTTGGGAGATTCGGTCGGTGCTTCAAGCTGCTCGGTGCCGGATTGTCGTGCCAGCAGTGCCAGCAAACATTGCACGTAGCCGCTGATTGCTTCACGGTAATAGGGGGATTTTTCTTGATATTCCGCCGCAATGCGGTGATAGAGTGCGATGATTTCGGGGTCGGTTGATTTGGCAGGCAGGCTTTCGGTGCCGGAATAGACAGTGGCATCGGGAATCAGACAGAAGTATTCACATCGCTCGGTAATCGGATCGATGACATGGAGGCGGTTACTGTTGATGACCGCAATTTCACCGGCAGAGACATCGGTGCGCTGTTCATCCGAGCATACCGTTGCCGCACCGGTGATAAACAGCAGAATCTCCGGGCTTTTATGCCAGTGCGGCGCAAATTCTATCTGAAATTTTTGCAGGACGTCTCGGTGAAAGATGATTTTCAGCTGTGCATCCTTATAGATATGATATTCATAGGGCAACGGCAAAGCGCCTCCTTTTCAACGGTATTTAGGGCAGCTATTCTGCCAAAAGAAGCCGCTCCAGCTCGGAAACCGTTTCGACGATATCGGTTGCTCCCGCCGTTTCCAGCTCGGCACGGTCTCCATATCCGTAAAGAACGCCGATTGCGGCTAAATCGTTTTTTTGTGCGCCGAGGATGTCATAGCTTCGGTCTCCGACCATTACCGCTTGGTCGCGTGTGGTAATACCGCAGGTTTCCAGTGCGTAGGCAATGACTTCCTCTTTTTTCATCTTGGTGCCGTCCAAGTTGGCGCCGGCAATATAGCGAAAAAAGCCGTCCAGCTGAAAATGCTCCAATATCCGTTTTGCAAAGACCTCCGGCTTGGAGGTGGCAACGAGCAGCGTTTTTCCTTTTTCGGTTAGTCTGCTCAGCAGCTGCGGAATCCCGTCATAGACCTTATTTTCGAAGATACCGGTTTCCCGAAAATATTCTCGATAAAGGGTGACGGCACGCTCTGCCTCCTCCCTTGAAAAGCCATAGTATTTTTCAAAGGAATCAATCAGCGGCGGCCCAATAAAGGGGTAGAGCTGTGTTTTGTCGGAAACCGTGATGCCGTAATGCTTCAGCGCATAGGCAACCGAGGAGGTGATTCCGACTCCCGGGTCGGTCAGGGTGCCGTCCAGATCAAATAAAACGATAGGGTAGTTTTTCATCCTTGCTTCCGTCCTTTGCTTTTTTGCCGCGGTTATAACAATGCCTACGCTCCGAGGCGGCTCGAATCGTAGGCGAAAGGCTTTTTGA
>CAZFQM010000075.1:0-7122 GCA_964520995.1 uncultured Oscillospiraceae bacterium | reverse complement strand
ATTTTTAAAAAAACATTGCATTTTCCTATCTTATAAGGTATAATAAGAAACGATCGTTATATTATTAACGATTCATTTGCTGTTTTCGTCAAAAATATTAAGGCGCCATGCCTTTTGAAAGGAAGATAAAACATTATGTTAGTATCAGCAAAAGAAATGCTTACCAAAGCAAAAGCAGGTCATTATGCAGTCGGACAGTTCAACATCAACAACTTGGAGTGGACCAAAGCCGCCTTGTTGACTGCTCAGGAGTGCAACTCCCCTATTATTCTCGGCGTTTCCGAGGGTGCGGGAAAATACATGACCGGATTCAAAACCGTTGCCGCTATGGTAAAGGCAATGATCGAAACCCTGAACATCACGGTTCCGGTTGCGCTTCACCTCGACCACGGCAGCTATGACGGTGCTCTCGCTTGCATCGAAGCAGGTTTTTCTTCTGTCATGTTTGACGGTTCCCATTACGGAATTGAAGAAAACATTCAAAAGACCAAGGAAATCATCGAAATCGCACACAGCAAGGGAATCTCGGTAGAGGCCGAGGTCGGTGCAATCGGCGGAGAAGAAGACGGAGTTGTCGGTAACGGTGAGGTTGCTGATCCCGACGAGTGCAAAATGATTGCCGATCTGGGCGTTGATATGCTTGCTGCCGGAATCGGTAACATCCACGGAAAATACCCGGCAAACTGGGCAGGCTTGAACTTTGATGTTCTCGCAAAAATTCAAGACAAAACCGGCGTAATGCCGTTGGTTCTGCACGGCGGAACCGGTATTCCGGAAGAAATGATTCAGAAAGCCATCTCCTTGGGCGTATCGAAAATCAATGTAAACACCGAGTGCCAGCTTTCCTTTGCAGCCGCTACCAGAAAATATGTGGAAGAGGGCAAGGATTTGCAGGGTAAGGGCTTTGACCCCCGCAAGCTGTTAGCTCCCGGCTTTGAAGCAATCAAAGCAACCATCAAAGAGAAAATGGAACTGTTCGGCTCTGTAAACAAAGCATAAAAATACAGACAAGGCAAAAGGGAAAGACGATTCCAATTCGTCTTTCCCTTTTTTATTTTTCGCAAAGCAACCGATTGAAAAAACGTTCTTCGGCACCTATGACAGCGGCTCCTCTTATCCGAGGAGCAGTTGCAATCTTATTCTAATTCAAAGGCACCGGTATATAGCTGATAATACTGTCCTTTTTCGGCAATCAGCTGTTCATGGCTTCCTCTTTCGATAATCCGTCCGTGGTCAAGCACCATAATGACATCGGAGTTTTTCACGGTAGAAAGACGATGAGCAATGACAAACACCGTGCGTCCCTCCATCAGCTTATCCATACCCCGCTGTACTATCTGCTCGGTTCTTGTATCAATCGAAGAGGTCGCTTCATCCATAATCATAACCGGCGGGTCGGCAACAGCGGCTCTTGCAATCGCAATCAGCTGTCTTTGTCCCTGCGACAGATTTTCTCCGTTATTGGTCAGCAAAGTCGCATAACCCTCGGGCAATCGAGTAATGAAATCATCAGCACCCGCAAGCTTTGCCGCGGCAACACACTCCTCATCGGTTGCATCCAATTTTCCGTACCGAATATTATCCATAACGGAGCCGGTAAACAAATTGGTATCCTGCAAAATCAATCCGAGTGAGCGACGCAAATCCGATTTGCGAATTTTATTGACATTGATGCCGTCATAACGGATTTTTCCGTCCTCAATATCATAAAAACGGTTGATTAAATTTGTAATAGTGGTCTTTCCCGCACCGGTCGCACCGACAAAAGCAACCTTTTGTCCCGGCTCGGCATACAGGCTGATATCGTGTAAAATCGTTTTTCCCTCAACATATCCGAAATCCACATCCGCCATCACAACATCGCCCTTGAGACGGGTATAGGTAACGGTACCGTCATGATGCGGATGCTTCCATGCCCATTTTCCCGTATGCTTTGTCGCTTCTGTGATGTTTCCGTTTTCATCTATATCAATATCGACCAACGTAACATATCCGTCATCTGTCTCCGGCGCCTCATCAATCAAGCTGAAGATTCTTTCGGCGCCCGCCATTGCCATGGCAATCGAGTTAATCTGTTGCGACACCTGGTTGACGTTACCGGTAAACTGCTTGGACATATTCAAGAAAGGAACCACTACATCAATCGATAAAAATCCGATTGCGCCTGCGGTTAATGTCGAAATACCGATATTGGGAGCCTTGGTCAAAAGGAGGATTCCTCCGAACACGGCGATCACAACATACAGCACATTACCGATATTCTGAATAATCGGACCGAGAATATTCGCATAGGCATTTGCCCTGAAATTATCCTCAAAAAGCTCTTCATTTATCTTTTGGAATTCCGCACGGCATTGGTTCTCATGGTTAAACACCTTGATAACCTTTTGACCGTTCATCATTTCCTGGACAAAGCCCTCTGTTTTACCCACCGATTTCTGCTGACGAATAAAATACTTTGCCGAGCCACTTCCGACCTTTTTGCTGACAAACAGCATTGCCACAACGCCGAGCAAAACCACAAGGGTCATCCATACGCTGTAATAGACCATAATGCAGAACACGCAAACCAGCAGAATCGCCGATTGCAGCAATGTCGGCAGAGCCTGAGAAATCAGCTGTCGCAGGGCATCGATATCGTTGGTATAATGACTCATGATATCGCCGTGCTTATTGGTGTCGAAATATTTAATCGGCAGATTTTGCATCTTGTCGAACATGGTACAACGCATTTTATCGAGAAAGCCCTGGGTGATATATGCCATAAGCTGTGTTTGGCAGACAATGGCAAGCAAGGAGATGATGTAAAAGCAACCCAAAAGTGCAATCTTCGGGAGAATGACCTTGGAGGCTCCCACCCAATCCCCGCTCTGATACCAGGTACCGATGTCGGCAAGCACCTGTTGCTGAAAAATCGCAGGCAGTGCTGCTGCAACTGCCGCAATCACGATGCAAACCGCTACCAGCGGCACCAGCACGGGATACGCCTTGAATAACATGGAAACGATACGGAAAAGACCGTTGCTTTTTTTATGCTGCTTATTCATTTGTTTCATTTTCGATCCCTCCGTTCGTCTGTTGCATATAAATCTCGCGATAAATTTCACTGCTTTCTATTAAAGCTTCATGATTGCCGACCGCCGAAATTTTACCGTTATCCATAACAACAATCAAATCCGCACTTTGCACCGAAGAAATCCGCTGTGCAATAATGATTTTCGTGGTTTCCGGAATAAAATCATGAAAGCCTTTCCGAATCAGCGCATCGGTCTTGGTATCGACAGCACTGGTGGAATCATCGAGAATTAAAATCTTCGGCTTTTTGAGCAAGGCTCTGGCAATACAGAGTCTCTGCTTTTGTCCGCCCGACACGTTGGTGCCGCCCTGCTCTATGTAGGTATCGTATCCCTCGGGGAAGGCTTTGACAAAATCATCCGCCTGCGCCAATTTGCAAGCCTCAATCAATTCCTCATCGGTAGCATTCTCATTGCCCCAACGCAGATTATCCTTAATGGTACCCGAAAAAAGCAAATTCTTTTGCAAAACCATCGCAACGTTATCACGCAGGGTTTCCAAATCGTATTCTCGGACATCTGCTCCGCCGACCAACACAGCCCCCTCCGATACATCGTAAAGGCGAGGAATCAGCTGTACCAAGGTGGACTTACTTGAACCGGTGCCACCGATAATTCCCACTGTCATTCCCGAATCAATTTGCAGATTGACCTCCGCCAGGGAATATCGCTCTGCCTTTTCGGAATATTTAAAGCTGACGTTGCGGAAAACAATCGAACCGTCCTTTACCTCGGTGATCGGATGTTCGGGATTGGTCAGGGTCGATTTTTCGTCAAGCACCTCGGCAATACGCTTCATGGATTCATATGACATCGTAACCATCACATAAATCATCGAAAGCATCATCAAGGACATCAATATCTGCATACCGTAGGTCAGCATGGCGGAAATCTGTCCGACATCCAGCGTGCTTCCCATGCTTTCGATAATCAGCTTAGAGCCTACCGTCAAAACAAACAGCATATTAAAATACAAACACAGCTGCATCAACGGATGATTAAAGGCAACAATCCGCTCTGCCTTTGTAAAATCGGTACGGATATCGTCTGCCGCCTTACCGAACTTTTCTTTCTCGTATTCCTCTCGGGAAAAGCCCTTGACCACTCGCATTGCCCGCACATTTTCCTCGATGGATTCATTGAGCTTATCGTATTTTTTAAAGACCCGACGAAATGCCGGCAAGGAGGTCTTGGTCACCACAATCAAGCCCACCAGCAAAACGGGGATGACAATAACAAAGGTAGTGGCAAGTGCTCCGCCCATGATATATGCCATAATAATCGAGAAAACGAACATCAACGGCGCACGTATCGCGGTTCTTATCAGCATCATATAAGACATTTGAACGTTCGACACATCGGTTGTCAACCGCGTCACCAGCGAAGAAGAGGAAAACTTATCAATATTCCGAAAGGAATAATCCTGGATCCTGTCAAAAATATCATTTCGCAGATTTTTCGCAAAACCGGCAGAAGCCTTCGCACTCATATAACCTGCCAAGCCACCGCAGCACAAAGAAACCAGCGCCATAGCGATCAAGGACACACCGATAATCAACAGACGTTTCATCTCCATGTCAAGCTTCATTTGATTCACAAGCTCGGCGGTGATAAAAGGAATAAAGCATTCGATAATGACCTCACCCACAATAAACAAAAAAGTGAGTAGGGTCGGTCGTTTGTATTCTCTGACGCACGACAATAATTTTTTCAGCATAATGTTCTCCTTTTCTATTACTTTCTTTTAAGGAAGTCGGATCATAACAGCTGCTTTCTTCTCGGTTGCCGTAGCTATTGAGTCACGATGTCAACTCCCGCGGAATGAAAAGCAGATGCGCAAAGCATCGAAAACAACGCTCTCGCACCCACTGATACCATTCGCCTGAAACGGCAATATTTTTAAGCCGAGAAAAAGAAGCGCATCTGCTTGTTTTGCACATCGCCGTTCCCCCTACGCCTCGGCACAGGGACGGCAGCTACATCACAAACGCTTCTTGCAGCTTTCTCACACTGAATCCTTATATTTTTACAATTGTATGATAGATAGTCGCACCGCTTTGCCGATGCGATTTACGGTTGCAATGGAAAAGCGATGGAGCTTTTTGCACCATCCATACCGCAACAAGCTTTTTCGACACCGTAGGGACAAGTCTCCCAGTTTGTCCGTTTGCGACACTTTTTATTCAAACACATACCTCTTGCGCAGCGAAGCAAGCAGTGTTTCAATGATTTTAAAGCGCAACCTGCTTTAAAGCTTTTTATTCAAACACATACCTCTTGTGCAGCGAAGCGAGCAGTGTTTCAATGATTTTAAAGCGCATCGTGCTTTAAAATCATTATACCACTTTTCGGTTTTACTCGCAAGAGATGTGTCTCAATTTAGATTTTAATAATTTTTTAAAGAATCTTGAACAATCAATTGAAAAAACTGCAGGTTTCCGTTTTCGGACAGCCTTGCAGTTTTTCCTCGATTGATGCTACTTTAAAATACTGTTTAAAAATTCGCGGGTTCGGTCAAACTCCGGTGTTACGAAAATTTGCTCGGGAGTTCCCGACTCCAAAATCTCACCGTCATGCATAAACAAAACCTTATTCGCGACCTCTCTGGCAAAGCCCATCTCATGGGTTACAACCACCATGGTCATTTTTTCATCGGCAAGCTGCTTGATGGTAGCAAGAACCTCTCCGGTCAATTCGGGGTCTAACGCGGAGGTAGGCTCATCAAACAAGATAATCTCGGGGTTGAGCATCAGAGCGCGGGCAATTGCCACTCGTTGCTTCTGTCCGCCACTCAAATTAGAGGGGAGAACATCCGCCTTGTCCGAAAGCCCGACCTTGGACAGATAGTACTCACATTTCTCGCTAATCTCCTGCAACGGCTGCTTTTGAACGATTTTCGGCGCCAGCATCAAATTGTCCTTTACCGTTAAATGCGGGAACAAATTAAAGCTCTGAAAAACCAAGCCCATTCTGGAGGTCAACTTCTTTACCTCCTTGGCCGGAGCATAGACTCCATCCCGCACCAGATATTCTCCGTCGATCAAAACGGAACCTCCCGACACCTTTTCCAGGTCAATCAGACACCGCAGCATTGTGCTTTTTCCCGAGCCGGAGGATCCGATTACGGCAATCACATCCCCTTTATTGACACTAAAGGAAACATCCTTTAATACTTTTAAATCACCAAAGGACTTCTCTAAATTTTGAACTTGAATAATCGGCATATCGTTTTTTGCCCTCTGCCTCGGCAAAAGGCAACTCCCTTCGTGAAATTGATTGGATAAGCGTAGGTAGCTTACTCAAAGCTGAATTTCTTTTCCAATTTATTAAACAACATCGTAAGCAATGTATTTAACAGCAGATAAATCACTGCCGCCACAATGTACGGCGTAATATCCGCCATGGTGTTTACCTGTGATTTGGCAGTTTCCAGCAGGTCAATGACGCCAATCGCATAAACCAACGCCGTGTCCTTAATCAGAATAACGCTCTCATTGCTGATAGACGGCAGGGACACCCGTATCATCTGCGGGAGTACAATACGCATCATGGTTTGAAGCTTGCTCAAGCCCAGCACCTGCGCCGCCTCATACTGTCCCTTATCCACTGCCAGCAGACCGCCCCTGAAAATCTCGGCAAAATAAGCGGCGTAGTTCAGCGAAAAAGCAACCGCGGCGGCAATATAGCGATTGTTGATTGCGATAAAGCTGCCGATGAGCGGAATTTTCGGAACTCCGAAATATAAAAACAACAATTGCAACATCAAGGGCGTTCCGCGAATCACGAATATGTAAGCGCCCGCAAGCCACGACACCGGCTTGAACTTACAACGAGATATTACCGTAAGAAGCATTCCCAACGGCAACGAAGCCGCAATAATAATCAGAAAAAGGGAGACTGTCACCCCGGTAGACTTTAATAACAGCGTAATTAGCTTCCAATAATCCATACGCTTTGACCAATCCTTTCAGAATCGTTACTTTTTTCAGAGCAAAGCACTTTTGCATATTACACTACTAAAGCAAATAAGGTATAATAAAACGAACAG
>CAZFQM010000074.1:0-7141 GCA_964520995.1 uncultured Oscillospiraceae bacterium | reverse complement strand
CCGCAGACGGCTCGGCAATCTGCCGACAAAGGTACTCCCTGCCCAACTGCCGATATTTATATTCCCCTAATTTGTGGTACGGCATAATCTCCGTCCCGCGACAGTGAGACAGCCCTCCGACCAGCTCCCTCACCCGCAAAAAATGTTCCTCACGGTCATTCAGACCGGGAATAATCGGCAAGCGAAGAAAAAACGAAATTCCTCGCTCGTCGAGCCGCTTCAAATTCGACAAAATCGGGACAAGCGATACTCCCGTATATTCCAAATGCCGTTTCTCTTGCGTTTCCTTGATGTCAAACAACACCAGATCGCAATATTCCGTTACCTCTTCAAACACCCGCTTCGTTGCATAGCCGCAGGTTTCGATGGCGGTATGAATTCCCGCTTCGCGACAGAGCCTTAAAAGCTCTACCGTAAAATGCGGCTGAAACAGCGGTTCCCCGCCCGAAATCGTAACACCGCCGTCGGAGGTCTCGTAAAAAACTCTGTCCCGCTGTATTTCATCAAATACTTCCGCCGCCGACACCGTTCGACCTATTCTTTCACCGCTTATCACATACTGCTCCTCATCCGGCTGCTGTGATTCGGGATTATGGCACCAAATGCAGCGAAGCGGACACCCTTTTAAGAAAACCGTCGTTCTGATGCCGGGCCCGTCCTCGGTGCAAAAGCGGGTAATGTTGATTATTTTTCCTTGCAAAATCACACCTCATTTTGAATGGTTCGGTTAATAACCATCCGCTTCAGCTCATCGCTTAAACGATAAAAATACTCGGAATATCCGCCAACTCGCACAACAAGATTTTTATGCAAATCGGGATTGCGATAAGCCTCCTCCAAAATTTCCCGTGAAACGCAGGTGATTTGCATCTGAATCCCGCCCATTTTCATATAGCTCAGAATCAGCGCCTTTAAAATCTCATTTTTAAAATTCGGATTCGTGTTAAAATTCAACACGGGAACCCCCAAGGCGTCCTTTAAATCCAGAGAGGTAACACTGTTGAGAAGTGCAGTCGGTCCTTTGACATCCTTCCCGAAAATTGCGGCAAGGGAATCACATAACGTTGTTCCCGCCTACCTACCGTCGGGAGTGGCACCCACGCCTCTTCCCGCCTCTATTTGCGACATAAACTGTATGGAAGCCGCCAGGAAACCCTCACCGAAATACGGCTTTTTTCCCTCCGTCATAGTGAAAATATCGGTGGAAAGGCGATTCGAAAGCAGATTTGCCATTTCATGGTCAATTCCGAAGCAAACACTGTGATTTCGCAAGGTCGCAATAAAATCGGCATCGTTTTCTTCCAAATGCTCCATCAACTCATGCAGCGAATAAACGGCATTTTCGAAAACCAAATCCTTGAGCACCAGCAGAGAATCTATCACATTGATCATTCCCGCAAAATTGATAATACTCCACTTGTATCTTGCCCCACCGTTGTTATATTCCAAACCGACATCAATACAATCATCTATAAGCAGTGTGCGCCGCGGCAACGGACAGTATTCGGCTCTTTCTCTTTGAGAATTGCCGATTTCTCTTGTAACCTCGGTCATGACCTCCCTCACCGCCGCAATAAAGCGGTTGTAAAAGTCCTCGAAATTCTCCGGCTGCTCCGTCTCCGCTTTCATGCAACGCTCCAAAATCAACGGCAAATTGATGCCGGCATCCAGCGACCCGACGTTGGAAAATCCCGCAATCATCGCTTCCGTACATCCGCCGCCGCAGAATTTTTTAACATCCGCGTCTGTGATATTCGGAAAGCGCTTTTGCAAGCCGCCCAACAACAGCTGCGGATTATAAAACGCAGGCTGACCGTTAGCGGTTCTGGTGACCTCAAAAGCCTTGTCCCAAACCTCTTTCGGCGTCTTTTCGTCAACAAACAGCTCTATCATCGGACGGCGCTTTCCCTTGGAGGCTTCTAAGCATTGTAGGGTCAACGGATTATAATCCGCCCCCAGCGCCATGGAATATCCCTCGTTCGCATCCAAATTGTCAAACAGATTCTTCAACAGCTCGGTAATATCCTCCCCGTTATAGTACGGAAGCAATCCGGAAGCAACACAGCCCAAATTATCGCAGCTGTCTAAATACATGATAAAATTCCACGCAACCACCGCTTCATATATATTCTCCGCAGGGTAGAGCGGAACCCGCTTGAGTGCTGCAATCAGCCTTTCCTCTGCGCCGACCTCCTCCAGATATCGAACACAGCGCCGATGATAACAGCATATGCCCTCTACTAAATGCAGTAACCCCTCTTTCAGCTCCGTGTCTGCTATCCTTTCGATGCGCGGGATATAAGACAAAAGACCTTCCCTCAAAAAGCGCTCATAATTCGGAATGGAATGGGTCCACATATTTCCCGCCACGGTATGCTCCGCAGGGACGGAGGAATGATAGCGATAAAACTCTCTTGCGATTTCCTCGGCAGCCTCTCTGTCCTCGGCACCGATATGCGCCATATCTACCGCCATATCGTCCATATAGTGCGGTGCGGCAACCCGCCCCGAGGGGTAGAGCGCTTCTCCGTGATATATCGGCAGAGCACAGCTTTCATAAAATCGGCGCAATCCCAAGCCTTTTCGGTAAAACAAGCTTCTGCTCGGCTCCTCATATAAGCCCGCCGCACCAAACTCTTTCATATCAGACAGCTTTTGAACAACCATATTATCACCTCATCTGTTGTTTAAAAACATTCTACAACAGAAATCTGCTTTTGCCTATTGCAAATTCATGATATGATATGGTAAAATCATAACCAAGGAGGGATACCGATGCGTCATGTTATCTTTTCGGATACAAGCTGTCCATTACTGAATATTTCCAATATCGGATACACGAAAAATCCCGATTTTGCTCGCTTCGGAGTAGGCGTTCGAAATTCTTACATTGTCCACTACGTCCTTTCGGGAGTAGGATATTTTAACGGAAACAGGGTAGACAGCGGGCAGGGATTTTTAATCACTCCCGGGATGCAGGAACATTACTATCCGGACGAACAAAACCCCTGGGATTTTCTTTGGATTGTTTCGGATGACCCCGCAATGCATAATTTGTTTCCTTTGTTTCACGCTGACAAGCGCACGAATATATGTCAGTATGAGTATTCGGATTCGGTCAGAGAAGCGGCGGATTTTCTGATTGCAAACAGCAATTCTCGCTTTGGCGCATACGAAATACTCGAATTCTTTCTGAAAATCTTTAAGCACCAACAAAAGGAAGCTTTTCCGTCTCCCGATAAGCCTTGCAGTCAAATCTATGTCGAAGCCGCCGTAAAATATATCAACTCGAATATCCACCGTCCAATTACGGTTCATGAGCTGACCGAAGTTTTAGGAATCAGCCAGCCCTATCTGTTTAAAATATTCAAAGAAAGCCTTGCCCAAGCCCCAAAGCAATATATTCTCGAGCAAAAGTTGGTTCGCGCAAAGATACTCTTAAAAGAAACAAAGCTGTCGGTCACACATATCGCCAATTCCGTCGGCTTTTCGGATGTTTTATCCTTTTCCAAATGCTTCCGCCTGAAGACAGGCGTTTCACCGCAGGCATATCGAAGCCAAACGCTCTCTGAGCAATCGCTTGAGAGCGTTTGATTGTAAAAAGTATATCTGCTTATCATATCATCCTGCTGTCTTGAGCATATCAATAACGCTTTCTTTTGATAGGATATATAACGACGGAGCTACAGAGAGTATACAAATTACCGAGAGAGTCGGCAACGATAATAAAATGCCGCTCCATGGGATAAAAGCCAGATAATCCACATAAGAATTCAACGATAAAAGCAGACAAAAAACAACCGATAAAACAGCGCCGAACATCCACGAAACAATAGCCGTCAGGAATGCCTCCCACAAAATAAAAGTCTTGACCTGCGATTTCAGCATTCCCGCCGCAACCGCAACGCCGAACTGTCTCCATTGCTCCTTTATCATGCTGTTCATAATAACGGCATTGCTTAATGTGCCGGACAGCAAAACAATAACAATAATCGAAACACAAATCAATAATAATATTTCCTGCAAATCCCTATAATAATCCGCCAGCTGATGTCTGCTTTCCGATGACATATTCGGATAATTGTTCTTTAAGCTTTCTATGTCCTTGTCAATTTGCCGATAACAATCCGCATCTGCCAATTGTGCATATATGGTATGATAAGCCGCAGGAATGCCCAATCGTTCAAATGATGAATTTCCCCACAAAAAGCTCACCGTATCGGGAGCAAAAATTTCGGCTTCCGGTGTATCCGGATTCAAAACGCATATTGCCTTTACCCGAACGGTAAATTGTATTTTTTGTACCTTTGAGAAATCAAAGGCATCCTCGCCGAGACGGACAAGCTGTGTAAAGGTAATTTCATCTCCGATTTGCATCGTTACATCCTTTTTCGTCACACAAGCGATTACTCCTTTTGCGGAATAAAGCGCATCATCTGCAACATCGCCCGCAATCTCAAACTCTTTCAGCTGAGATAATGCTCGACGTTCCAAGCCTCTTATCCGATTGGCGTATAATTCGTCATTCTTATCATATTGATACCGCATCAGCTCGGTGGTATATGCCTCGACATCGGATTGTGCTTTCAAAGAAATGCCGCCGGTATATTTTTCGCACCGTTCTCTGTTCTCTTTATTGATAAGAATATTAAAAGGAACACTTTTTACCGCCCATGCTTTTTCAAGCTCGGTATTAGAGCGTAAAATATCATAATCTCGCTCGCTGAAGCCAACCGATAACTCGGTGGGAATTCTGAGTTCGGAAGCAAAAACGCCGTTATAGCAGGAGAGCTTATAATCAAAAGAAAGATTGCTTTCCTGTAGCTCCGCTACATTGACGCTGTATATAAACAAAGAAACGGAAAGAACGGCAATACTGAGCGCAAAGGAAACACAGGGAAAAACAAACGCACCGGTGTTGGTCTTATAATGCTTTGCCGCCCACATCAAAACAGGATTTTTGCTTCTTACTTTTATTCTTACCGATTTACTTTTTTCCGACACTTTCCGAAAAGAAAATACCGTTAAAATAATATTTACAGCGAGCATTACACAAAATATCACTGCAACAGCGATAGCGATAAAAGAATATGGCACGCTGTAGTGATAAACGGTAAAAAAAGAGGGCAGATAGCCGATGAACAATGCGATGGGAACGGCAAAAGCCACTGCCGTCAAAAACAGAAAGGTGTTTTTCAGTAAAACAATCCGCAGCAGCTGTCCGTTCGTTGCTCCTGCCAATAGGATTCGCCTGTTCCGAGCTGCCATATTCCTGTTCAATATAACAAAAACTGTCAGCAGACAGATGATGGAAAAAACATTCACCACCAAAAGGAATATACCCCTTAAAAATGCAAGGATATCCTGTCGGTCATTGTCGCGAAACAAGGTCGGATAAACTGCCGTGTTGTAAAAGCATTTTTCGGCAATTCCTTTTTCCATGCATTCTTCATAAATTGCCCTTGTCCTCGCGGCTTCCTTTAGAAATGTCATCGCATGAAGCACCGGCTCATTTTTGAAAAAGCAATGCTCGGTGCTGCTGACGAAAACACCGGGCAAGGTGTCAAAGCCCGGAGTCGCATCATACTGATTCACTTGAATTTCGGAATAATTTGCAATGATTCCGACAACCGTAAAACGGTAATTGTTTTCCTGTGCTCCGTCTAATGCGGAGCAACGGATATCCGCTACCTGACCAAGCTTTTTCGGTATTCCCAATTTGTCACAGGCGGATATCTCGATGGCAATTTCATTTTTATTGCTTGGCATTCTCCCCTCTACCAAAGTAATACAACTTAAATGCACCGCAGTATCATCCATGACTCCGACGGTAATCGCTTCATCATTATCATGGCAAACGGCAAAATTTTTAATATATCCGATTTCATCAAAGCCATAGTTTTCCAAATCGACAATGCTTGCCTCGTTTATTTGAAGCAGAATGCCATTTTGTTTTCCGTTATTTCGGAGCAGCTCGGTTTTTTGCGTGTTTTCCAAGGAGCTTAAAACAATCATTTCGGAAACCGCCGTAACAACGGCAAGAAAGAAAACCGAAAGAGCCGCAAAAGTATATTTTCTGTTTCTAAGTAGGGATTTCAAAGACAACAGCATGATTGGATTTTTCAAGCTTCATCCCTCCACATCAACTGTTTTTCCGTCCGATAAAACGATTTGTCGGTCTGCTTTGGCGGCAATTTCTTTATCATGTGTAATCATCAATACGGTTTGATTCAGCTCTTGATGAAGCTTTAATATCATCTCTGTCACATTTTCACTCGATTGCCGATCCAAATTTCCGGTCGGCTCATCCAACAGCACAACAGAGGGCTTCAAGGAGAACGCCCTTGCAATTGCAGTTCGTTGCTGTTGTCCGCCCGAAAGCTCACTCGGCAAATGATCCAATCGTTCCTTTAAATCCAGCTTTTCCACCAAAGCTCTGATATACGCTTTATCATAGCTCCTTTTTTCGAGCAGAGAGGTATAAACAATATTTTCAAACACCGTCAATTCTTCTATCAGATTAAAAAACTGAAAAACAAAGCCGATATTTCTTCTTCGGAAAAGGCATAATTCCTTCTCCTTCAAGCGCGTGATGTCCACATTACCGATATAGATACTTCCGCTGTCCGGCTGATCCAATCCGCCCAAGCAATTCAGAAGAGTGGTTTTTCCGGAGCCGCTTTTTCCGACCACCGCAACAAACTCCCCCTGAGCAATCTCCAAATTGATGCGATCCAAGGCACAAACCGGAACATGACTTTTATTGTATGTTTTGGAAACATCCTTAATCTTGATATAGGTCATTGAGCACCTTCTCCTTGTCTCGTTTTTTCGCTTGACCGATTGATGCCAAAACGGTCTTTTTGAAAAACAAAGCCATGAAATATCCGACCGCAAAGCCTAAAATATCAAAGAACAAGCAACTCGTTTCATAAGGTCTGCTGTCATTCGTAAGCATTCTTGTCGCAATAATCACCAGGTCGGCGCCCAATCCGACAATGGCGAAACGGCAAAACGATTGAAAAAAGCGATCTGCAAAGAACAAGTATTTCATACAAAAACCCAACACAACAGATAAAAGCAGCGACATTAAAATGATTCGCCAAAACCTCGCACTGTCATAAGAAAAGATGATGTTTTT
>CAZFQM010000073.1:474-7225 GCA_964520995.1 uncultured Oscillospiraceae bacterium | reverse complement strand
ATTTCGTTTACCGCCAAACGCGGCGAAACGGTTGCCTTTATCGGCTCCACCGGTTGCGGCAAGAGCACCGTTATCAACCTTGTTCCCCGCTTTTACGATGCCTCCGAGGGTGAGGTACTGGTAGACGGTGTCAATGTAAAGGATTACGACGAGCACGCACTTCGCAATAAAATCGCTTATGTTTCCCAAAGGGCTATGCTCTTCTCGGGCAGCATCCGCTCTAACATCGCTTACGGCGATAACGGCAAGCCTGCCGCCACTCCCGAAGAAATTGCCGATGCCGTTGAAATTGCTCAATCTAAGGATTTCGTGGAAAAGCTCCCCGAAAAATATGACGGCTATGTTGCACAAGGAGGCACAAACTTCTCAGGCGGTCAAAAACAACGTCTTTCGATTGCGCGTGCCATTGCACGAAAGGCAGAAATTCTCATTTTCGACGATTCATTCTCGGCTCTTGACTACAAAACCGACCGTGTGCTCAGAAAAGCACTGGATGAAAAATGCGGCGATGCTACCCGTCTTATTGTCGCGCAACGAATCGGCACGATTCGAGATGCCGACAGAATCATCGTTTTAGACGACGGAAAAATGGTAGGAAACGGCACGCATAATGAGCTTATGCAAAACTGCGAGGTTTATCGGCAAATTGCCTTCTCACAGCTTTCAAAGGAGGAACTGGCATAATGGAAAAGAAAGAATACGAATTCGGTCAAGCGCAGCATCGTCCCATGCGCCGTGGTCCCGGTGGTCCGGGCGGCAGAATGCGGGTCGCCGAAAAACCGAAGGACCTTATCGGCACCTGGAAAAAGCTGCTTGGCTACTGTAAAAAATATATCGTCTTTATCGTAATTGCACTGCTGTGCGCCGTAGGCGGCACCGTGCTCACCTTAGTAGGACCCGACAAGCTGTCCGAAATCACAAAATACATTCAAGCCGGACTTATGACCGGAAACGTCGATTTGGATGCGGTTTCCAAGGTCGGTATTACCCTTGTTTGCTTTTATCTGGCAAGCTGGCTGCTCTCGGCAATGCAAAGCTTTATTATGGCAACGATTACTCAAAAAGTATCAAAATCAATGCGCGGTGATATTTCCCGCAAAATCAACCGACTTCCGATGTGGTATTACAACCGTACCTCCACAGGAGATGTACTCTCCCGCGTGACCAACGACGTCGATACCATCGGTCAATCATTAAATCAAAGCGTCGGTTCTTTGATTACACAAATCGTGCTGTTTTTCGGCAGCTTGATTATGATGCTTGTCACTAACTGGATTATGGCGCTGACCGCCGTTGCGGCAACACTGATCGGGCTTGTTCTAATGCTTGCCATTATGAGCCGCAGCCAGAAATACTTTACCCGCCAGCAAAAGAATTTGGGTGCACTTAACGGCCATGTGGAAGAAATTTATGCCGGACACACCATTGTAAAAGCCTATAACGGCGAAGCGCAGGCTGAAAAAGAGTTCGACCGTCTCAACAGCAATTTGCGCAGCAGTGGCTTTAAAGCGCACTGTCTTTCGGGACTTATGATGCCGCTGATGAACTTCATCGGAAACTTTGCCTATGTTGCAGTTTGCATTGTCGGCGGAACATTGGCGATTAACGGCAGCATCGGCATTGAGGTTATTGTTGCATTTATGCTTTATGTACGTTACTTTACTCAGCCGCTTTCGCAAATATCGCAATCCATGCAATCCCTGCAATCTGCGGCGGCAGCAGGAGAGCGAGTGTTTGAATTTCTGGAAGCAGAAGAAATGGAGGATGAGAGCAACAAGACGACTTGCCTCCAAAACGTGAAAGGCTCGGTTGAATTTAAAAACGTAAAATTCGGCTATGAGGACTCGAACAAAACCGTTATCAACAATTTCTCCGCGGTTGCGAAGCCGGGACAGAAAATCGCCATTGTAGGACCTACGGGTGCAGGAAAAACCACAATGGTAAATCTGCTCATGCGGTTCCATGAAATCCAGGGCGGCGAAATTCGTATTGACGGCGTTTCCACCAAGGATATCACCCGCGAAAACGTGCACGACCAGTTCTGTATGGTTTTGCAGGACACCTGGCTTTTTGAGGGCACGGTCAAGGAAAACTTGATTTATTCCACCCCCGATGTATCGGATGAAAAAATCCGAGAGGCTTGCAAGGCGGTCGGCCTCGACCACTTTATCAGAACCTTACCGCAGGGCTATGACACCGTTTTGTCCGACCAAGTCAATCTGTCTCAAGGACAAAAGCAGCAGCTCACTATCGCCCGCGCTATGATTGCCGACAAGCCTATGTTGATTTTGGATGAGGCTACCTCTTCGGTTGATACCCGTACCGAAATTCAAATTCAAAACGCAATGGATAAGCTGATGCACGGCAGAACCTCCTTCGTCATTGCTCATCGGCTGTCTACCATTAAAAATTCCGACCTTATCCTGGTTATGAAAGACGGCGACATCATCGAAAGCGGCAAGCATGAAGAGCTACTCGAAAAGGGCGGATTCTATGCCGAGCTTTACAACAGCCAGTTTGAACAAGCATCATGACCTACAATATACAACAAAAACGACGGCAGGGAAGATTCTTCCCTGCCGTTAGCTTATTATTTAGGAACAGCTCACTCATGGGCATGGTCATACAGCTTTTGTATCTCCTTTGGCAGGTTGTTCGGCAACATACTGCGTAGTCGCTCTTCATTGCCGTCCTGCAAAGCTTGCTCGTAATACCAGCATTTAAATTGAAGCATATCCAAGATGCGGTTCATCTGTTCGATTTCGGCTTCGACGTTTTTTCTTTGCCTTTCAAACAGCTCCTTTCGCTGCGAATAGGTTGCCGCACCCGCTACACACCAATCCATAAACTGCTTAATATCCTTAATTTCCAAGCCGGAACGCTTTAGACACTCAATTATCCGCAGTGCTTCCAGCTCCTTTTCACTGAAAATTCGGACGCCGGAAGTTCGTTTCATATTCGGAAAAAGTCCCTGCTTGTCATAATAACGCAAGGTCGAAATCGGAAGTCCGACCATTTTCGATACCTGTCCAATCGTATACATAAAAATCCTCCACAAATTATTTTTCAAAAAGCACTTGACCTAAAGTCAGGTTTAAGTGCTATCATTATTATAATGAGGATGGAACAAAATTGCAAGCAGATTCTAAAACAGAGAGGAAAGATTTTATGGCAATAAAACAAGACAAAGCTTACACAAAAGCAATGATGGAGGTTTCAGCATGAAAAGACCCTATATTATCTGCCACATGATGATGTCGGTGGATGGAAGAATCGATTGCGGCATGACAGCAAAACTCGCAGGGGTGAACGAATATTATCAAACGCTGGACAGCTTAGAGGCTCCCACCAACCTCAGCGGCAGAGTGACCGCACAGCTTGAAATGGCAGAGGACGGTACCTTTCAGGCAAAACACCCATCAGAAGCAATCGGAAAAGAAAGCTTCTCAAAAAAGCGGAGCGCCGGTAGCTATCAGGTAGTGGTTGACACCAAGGGTGTCCTCCTCTGGCAAGATGACAGCAAAAATGAAGCACTACTTATCATCATTACCTCCACCCGGGTTTCCAAAGAATATCTTGAATATTTGGATTCTTTGCATATATCATGGATTGCTTGTGGCGAAAAGCATATTGATTTACATCGCGCTGTTGAAATTTTATATGCCGAATTCGGAGTAAAACGGATGGCAATTGTCGGCGGTGGAAAAATCAATGCCGCTTTTCTCCATGCAGGATTATTGGATGAGGTCAGCATTCTTCTCAGCCCCGCAATTGACGGACGAAAAGGCATGGCTGCCGTTTTTGACGGCTTGCCCGCCGACACCGAGCCTACCAAGCTGAAGCTGACGAATCTGCAAACCTATCAAAACGGTGCTGTTTGGTTACGATACACCCTACATTGATTCACTCAATAGGCTTCGCGTTAACGCCAAGGTAGCTATTGCTCCAGCCAGACCGACTCGTTTTCATGTCGTTGCGGTCTGCCCATCAAGCTCTTCAATGCCAACCGAATATCTGCGTTTTCGCAGATTACGGCATATAATTGCTCGACAATCGGCATCTCGATTTCCATTTTTTTCGCCAGCTGATAAGCGGCTTTGGTGGCACTGATTCCCTCTACCACCATGCCGACACGGTCAGCTGCCTCCTGCGCCGTTAAGCCCTGTCCGATTAAAATTCCCGCGCGACGATTGCGACTATGCATACTGGTGCAGGTCACAATCAAATCCCCTACTCCCGCCAAGCCGGCAAAGGTTTCCTCTTTCGCCCCCATTGCGGTACCGAGCCGTGAAATTTCCGCCAAGCCGCGGGTCATCAATGCCGCTTTGGCGTTATCTCCCAAGCTCATGCCGTCACAGATTCCGGCACAAAGTGCGATGATATTTTTCAAAGCGCCGCCAAGCTCTACTCCAATGATATCATCGTTGACTTAGATGCGCAACGTCTCATTTCCCAAATGCTCCTGCACATATTCTGCGCTTTTGCGACATTTTGAGGGGGCACCAATCGTGGTCGGCACACCGCGGGCAATCTCATCCGCATGGGAGGGACCGGAGAGCACAACCACCGCATTTTGCGGCAGTTCTTCGGCGATAACCTCCGAAAAGCGCTTGAGAGAATCTGCCTCCAAGCCTTTCCCGACATTGACCACAATAGTATGCGGTGTAATGACCTCGGCAAGCTGCTTTGCAACACTGCGAATCGCAAAGGACGGTACTGCGATAATGGCGATATCAGCCTGCTTTACTCCGTTCATATCGGAGGTCAGCTCGATGGACAAATCTACCGCAACACCCGGTAATTTTTTCTTGTTTTCTCCGTAAAAACGAATCTCGTCGATTTCCTCTTGAAATGCCGACCAAAGGGTTACCGTCTGACCGTATTTATGTGCCATAACAGCCAGCGACGTGCCGAAGCCGCCCGACCCGAGAATAAATATATTCGCCAAACCAAGCACATCCTTTCTTTCGCACGACCTTAATTTTCTTTTTTCTGCCCTAATTTCGGTTCTGTATGATTCAACAAGCGCTTAATATTCGCACGATGCATATAAATCACCAAGGCGGAGATTAACAAAGCCAGCAATGCATCCCAAATCGGTGTACCGCGATTCATCAAGAATCCGACACCCAGGGTTGCAAACGGATAGACAATTGCCGCCGCAATCGAAGCAAGCGAAACAATCTTCGAAATCAAAACAACGATGATAAAGGTTCCGAGAATGATGCACAGAACAATCGGGTCAAGCATGACCATAACTCCTGCGGTCACCAGAATGCCCTTTCCGCCCTTAAAGCCGTAAAAAATCGGGAACACATGACCGAGCACGGCAAAAACCGCCGCAACATATCCGCCGAACATAAACCCCTCTACACCGCCTAGATAGCGAAACAAAAGATTACCGATGATAACCGAAAGGACACCCTTCATAAAATCACCGACTAAAACAAATGCCGCAGGTCCTTTTCCGAAGGTACGTAATACGTTGGTCAAGCCGGCATTTCCGCTTCCGAAGTCCCGAATATCCTTTTTGGCGAATACCTTGGAAACAATAATCGCGGAATTGATGCTGCCCAACAGGTATGCGCAAATTGCCGCTAATGCAACCGATAAAATAATCATTCCGATGCTCTGCATAATACTAATCTCTCCCCATACTCTCCAAAGAAAACAAACTAACTATCATTGCTTTTCATCCCGCTGACGTACAATGAATCGAATCGGTGTGCCCTCTAGTCCGAAGGTCTCTCGAATCTGATTTTCAATATATCGCTGATAGGAAAAATGAAACAGCTCCGACTTATTGACAAAAGCCACAAAGGTCGGTGGCTTGGTTGACGGCTGCGTAATATAATATATTTTCAGCCGCTTTCCTTTATCCGACGGAGGTTGTACCCTCGCCGTACAATTCGCCAACAGGTCATTCAGCATTCCGGTGGAAATCCGCATGGAATTTTGGTCATTGACAAATTTAATCAGTTCAAACAGCTTTTCGGTTCGTTGTCCCGTTTTTGCGGAAATAAAAATAAACGGAACATAGGACATAAAGGAAAAATCAGTTTCCAGCTTTTTGCGATATTCATTCATCGTACGGTCATTTTTTTCGATGGCATCCCACTTATTCACCGCAACGATACAGCCCTTTCCCTGCTCGTGTGCATAGCCTGCCACCTTGCTGTCCTGCTCGGTAAAGCCCTCCACCGCATCAATTAAAATCAAGCAAACATCTGCACGGTCTACCGCCATATAAGAACGAAGCACACTGTATCGCTCGATATTGCCGGTTACCTTTGATTTTTTTCTGATTCCGGCAGTATCAATAAAAACATACTTTCCATATTGGTTTGTAACCACGGTATCTACCGCATCTCTTGTAGTGCCGGCGATGTTGGAAACAATCACCCGCTCCTCTCCCGCAAGTCGATTGATTAAAGAGGATTTTCCGACATTCGGCTTGCCGATGATAGCAACCTTAACGTACTCATCGGTATAATCCTCCTCTTCGGTATCGTCAAAAAACGCAAACACCGCGTCGAGCAGATCTCCGGTGCCGTGACCGTGTGCCGCCGAGACCGCAATCGGGTCACCGAGCCCCAAATTGTAAAACTCGTAAAAATCCGCTTCCGGTGCGCCGACATTGTCGCATTTGTTCACGCACAGCACGATCGGCTTACCGCTTTTTTGCAGCATTGATGCCACATCCGCATCGGTTGCCGTAACACCGGAGCGAATGTCAACAACCAGGATAATT
>CAZFQM010000073.1:0-464 GCA_964520995.1 uncultured Oscillospiraceae bacterium | reverse complement strand
GCTCAATGGCAAGCTCTGCCTGCCGCTTCATCTGCGACAGAATCACATCGTCGGTTTTCGGCTCAATACCGCCGGTATCCACCAGCATAAAAGAGCGATTTCTCCATTCACATTCCGAATAAATACGATCACGTGTCACGCCCGGTGTATCCTCGACAATTGACAACCGCTTTCCGATCAATTTATTAAAAAGAGTCGATTTTCCGACATTCGGTCGTCCCACAACCGCTACAATCGGTTTTCCCATTCTAACCTCTCTCCTTTCTCCAAGCTGTCCACCCGCTACACTTCGCCGATAATCGCGTGTAACAGCTCGTATCCGTCATTCGGCAAATGGCAGATCGGCACGCCAAGCTCCGCCTCCACCGCCTGCGGAGTCATATCATCCAAAAACATATCCTGCTCTTTTCGCAGCATGGCAGACGGAATCAACAGCCGTTCCCCCAGCTCTTTTCCTTTCAGCT
>CAZFQM010000072.1:0-7269 GCA_964520995.1 uncultured Oscillospiraceae bacterium | reverse complement strand
GTGGAAAGTGCGGCGGTGGAGAACGATTATTTCGATGATGCGGCGTTCGTGGGGGATTCCCTTACTGTCGGGATGGGGACAACCGATTATGTGGATAAGGACAATTTGTTCGGGATTGTCGGGGTCAGTATCCATGCCATCAAAACGCAAAAGGCGGAATTTAACGGTAAGTCTACCACTGCATTAAAGGCAGCTACCGCCATGAAGCCGAAGAAAATCTATATCATGCTGGGAACCAATTCGATCGGCTACACCTCGGTGTCGACCATGATCGAGCAATATGCGGAGGTGGTTGACCTGCTGAAAAAAAGCAATCCGAACGCCGTTTTTTATCTCCAATCCATTCCGCCGATCACCAAGACCTACATAGACAATAATCTTCCCAAGGCCAAAACAAAGTATTTTTCGGAGTTTAACGAGGAACTGGAAGCGTTGGCAATCGCCAAGGAATGCTATTTCCTGGATACCTATTCTTTGCTTGTGACAGAAAGCGGATATCTCCCGCGAAAGCTGTCCGGCGACGGCTTGCACTTGAATCAAGATGCATATGATATTATGTTTGAGTATATTAAAACACATACGGTGAAAAGCTAATCCACACACAGTGTCACCGAAGGAGGTCACTATGCTGGTAGAATGTATTTCGATTGTGATGATTATTTTTCTGATGGCAGTTGTATTTTTACGTGCGCACCGAAAGGATTATGCTGTTACGACACTGCCGCTGTTGATTTTGCCGCTGTTGCATATTTTTTCTCTTTGGGTGGCAGAACCGATTTCCAAGCTGTTTCCGCTGGAGCCTGCGGGCGTCACGGTGGCAATCGATGCGACGGCGTTGATTATTTCCTGCACCGCACTGGGCGTTTTCTCCAACCGCATTACCGCAAAGAGACCGAGAAGAATTTATCTGATTCTCTGCGGTGTTTTTGTCACGATATTAACCTGGGTTTTAATCAGTAATGTATTGGCACCGATCCGATAAGTGATTAGGGGATGATATTAAGGTGAAGCGGCAAGGAACGCGGAAACTTAAAATATTGATATCACTCATTGTTTTTTTGGCACTCATCGGCGTTGTTTACGTCATGCTGGCTCATTTTCGTCTGTTGCCGAAAAAGAGCTACACCGTGGAGGATTTCGGTATTGAAACGGTGAAAAGCAGTGTGGATTACAACCAAAACGGAGTCGATGACTATACCGACATTCTTTTGGGCGCTCGTGCAGATGCTCAAAACAAGCCGAAATATGACGGCAGATATTGGGCGGGAGGCTATCCGCCCGATGATATCGGTGTCTGCACCGATGTCGTGTGGCGTGCTTTTAAAAATGCGGGATATTCCCTCAAGGACATGGTAGATCGGGATATCAAGGCGCATATAGAGGATTATCCGCGTGTCGGAAAAACGCGGGATTCCAATATTGATTTTCGACGCGTGCCGAATTTGCGGGTGTTCTTTACCAAATATGCCGTTTCATTGACCCTCGACCCGAATGAGATTGAACAGTGGCAGCCGGGTGACATTGTTACCTATGCCGATTCTCACATTGCAATTGTGTCGGATAAAAGAAATCGGGACGGCGTTCCCTTTATTATCCACAACAGCGGACAACCGTTGCGTGAGGAGGATGCATTGGTGCTGAGTACGCCGATCAGCGGGCATTTCCGCTTTGATGCATCCAAAGTGGATTCATCGGTGATTGTGCCGTTCGAATAAATCAAAAGCAGCTTCTTCCGAAACAAAATAAGCTTTATTGCATATAATTGTATTATCATTCAGGCAAAAAAGCTTCGGAGCGTGAGGAAGATGTATTATCGGGCGATGACGAGGGAAAGACGGCGCAGGAGAGCTGCCATTCGCGCGTTGGCAGTAGCTTTCATCTTGCTCGGCGTCATTCTCGGTGTCAATCGGCGGATTCGTCCTGTCCTGCAACGGAATGCGGTGTTGCAAGCGAAAATACTCTTCACCAAGGTGCTAAACCAAGCCATTACCGAGCAACTGCAGGACGGCGATCATGCATATGACACCATGGTAAGACTCGGTAAAGCGCAAGACGGGCAGATTGTCTCGGTGGAGCTTGATGCGCCGCGGCTCAATGTCATACAAGCGCAGCTGACCGAAAGGGCGATACAACAGCTGCAGGGGATGGAAAACAATGTTTATACCGTTCCACTCGGCACCCTGCTTCGCCCGGAATATTGCTCCGGCAAAGGATTTCGGCTGAAATTTCGGTTGGAGCCGATAGGCTACGTGACAACGAAAATCCTCAGCAGCTTTACCGAGGCGGGCATCAATCAAACACGGCATGAGCTGAAATTTCAAATCACGGTACCGATGGCAATCGCCATGACCGGATATCGCACCGATACCGAAATCGGGATGGATTTTATGCTTGCCGATACCCTGATTGTCGGAAAGGTACCGCAGTATTACACCAATGTGATTACCGAGGATCAAAATTTAGTCGATGAGCTGAACGACTATAAAGCCGAGGAGCCGTAAACGGTGGAAAAGACGGCTTTTCGGCGCTTTTTATTCATACTTGCGGCGCTGTGGTTTTCCGATAAAAAAAACAAGAGAAAACATCTTGATTTTTTGTTTGAATTATAGTATAATGTTTCAGGAAATGTGCTTTGCAATTTGATATACGGGTATATAGGCCCTGTGCGACTGAATACCGTGAACCATGTCAGGCGGGGAACCGAGCAGCATTAAGCGGCTTTTTCGGTGTGCCGCAGGTAAACCTATATGCTCGTGTATGAGATTGCAAAGCTCTTTTGCTCTGGTGTTGCTCTCTAAAAATCCGCTCGCTTGGCAGAAGCGGTCGAAAAAGGGAAAGGGTGATGGGATGTATCTGGCATTATATCGGAAATGGCGTCCGAAGGTCTTTGAGGACGTTATTTCACAGCCGCATATTACGGTCACTCTGAAAAACCAGGTTGTCAATAATCGGGTAGCGCACGCCTATCTGTTTACCGGCTCCCGCGGAACCGGCAAAACCACCTGCTCCAAGATTTTGGCAAAGGCGGTGAACTGCCTGCATCCGGTTGACGGGAATCCCTGCCTGGAATGTGAGGTCTGCAAGGGAATCGAGGACGGCTCCCTCATGGACGTTATCGAGATTGATGCGGCAAGCAACAACGGTGTGGAAAATATCAGGGAATTACGGGAGGAAGCGGTTTACTCCCCTGCGGTTTGTAAATACAAGGTTTATATTATCGATGAGACGCATATGCTCAGTACAGGCGCATTTAATGCGCTGCTGAAGATTATGGAAGAGCCGCCGGCACACGTTATCTTTATTTTGGCAACCACTGAGGTGCACAAGGTGCCTGCGACGATTGTATCACGGTGTCAGCGATTTGATTTTCATCGCATTAAGTCGGAGGATATCGCAAAGCGCCTGCTGTATGTTGCCGAGCAGGAGCAGATACAGCTGGAGCAAGCTGCCGCCGAGCTGATTGCCAGGATTGCAGACGGCGGAATGCGGGATGCGCTTTCCTTGCTGGACCAATGCGTGGCTTTTGACACGCAGGTTAATTTAGAGACGGTAAGTAATGCCGCGGGAATCGCAGGCAGATCCTATCTGTTCGAAATTTGCGATGCGGTATTGGCGCATAATCCGACTGCCGCATTGGAGGTAATTGCCAAGCTGCATGAGATGTCGGTAGACCTGCAGCAGCTTTGCAGTGAGCTGATTTCGCAATTCCGCAGCTTGATGATACTGAAAACGGTGTCTAAGCCGGGTGATATGATTGTTGTGCTCCCCGATGAAATGGAAAGGCTGAAAGAGCTGGCAAAGTCTTTTTCAATGTCTGCTGTTTTACATTGTCTGGCAGTGCTGCAGGATTGCCTGGAGCGGTTGGGAAAAACCTCCGGTAAACGGATTGAGCTGGAAATGTGCATGATTCGGCTGTGTAATCCGAAGCTGGACAGCTCCTCCGATGCATTGCTTCGACGGTTGGATGATTTGGAACTGCAGCTTCGCTCCGGAGCATTTTCGGTAGAGACTCCCAAGACGGTTCCAAGCGATGTAACGGCAAGCAACCCGGAAAACAACCCGGAAAAGCTGCCGACAAGCACAGCTCAGCAGGAAGTGATACCGAGTAAGCGTGCGGTGGCTTTGGATATGAGTATGCTTAAGCCGGTCACCTGTTGGGTGGAGATTTTGCAGCAGCTTTCCGAAACCGATAAGCCGTTGCATGGAATGCTGGTCGGCTCCAAAGCCTATTGCTATGAGGATATGCTGTTTATCGACACCCCGAATACGATTTTGGGGCAGATGCTGAAAAAGGACGGTTGTGCGGCACGGCTGTTGGATGCGGTACAGCTTCATACCGGAAAGAGGTATCGTTTGCGACTGAAAACGAATAAAGAGGCTGCCGAGCCGAGCCGAGAGAACCCATTGGAGGCGCTGGCGAAGCGGGCGCAGGAAAACGGTGTTTCGGTCAATATACATTAAAAAGGAATTTATTAAAATAACGGAGGATGTTTTATTATGAAAGCAAGATTGCCAAAGGGAATGGGCGGCGGTCCGAGCAATATGCAGGGGATGATTAAGCAGGCGCAGAAAATGCAGGAGGAAATGCAGAAGGCGCAGGCGGAATTAGAGGAAAAGGAATATAAGGTTACCTCCGGTGGCGGTGCGGTTGAGGCAGTGATATCCGGAAAAAAAGAGCTGGTGTCTTTGACTCTGAAGCCCGAGATAGTGGACCCGGAGGATATTGAAATGCTGCAGGATTTGATTATCAGTGCGGTAAATGAGGGCTTACGTCAGGTTGAGAACGAATCGAACGAGCAAATGCAGCATATTGCCGGCGGAATGAATATTCCCGGTCTGTTTTAATCTATGGGATATGATGCATTACCGCTGACCAAGCTGGTGGAGCAGTTTGCCGCTTTGCCGGGAATCGGACGAAAAACGGCAGGAAGATTGGCTTTTTTCGTTTTGAAAATGTCCGATGAGGATGCAAGAGCGTTCAGCGACGCTATTTTGGAGGCGCACGAGAAGATTCATAATTGCGAAATATGTCAGAATTATACCGATCTGCCGATTTGTCATATTTGCGGAGATACGCAACGAGATCGGAGCACTATTTGCGTGGTGGAAGATGCCAAGGATGTGCTTGCTTTCGAGCGCACACGGGAGTACAAGGGCTTGTATCACGTGCTGCATGGCTTGATTTCTCCGATGGACGGAATCGGTCCCGAGCAGCTGTATGTAAAGGAACTGCTGGCAAGGCTTGCCGACGGAGAGGTCAAAGAGGTCATCATGGCAACGAATCCGACCGCCGAGGGGGAAACGACAGCGATGTATATTTCTCGCCTGCTCAAGCCGATGGGGATTAAGGTTACTCGATTGGCTTACGGTGTTCCGGTCGGCAGTGATCTGGAGTATGCTGATGAGGTGACGTTGTTCCGTGCATTGGAGAACCGAAATGAGATTTAATTCGACAGGCTTCGCACAGCTTTTTTGATATGATATTGATTGAGGAGGGACGGAATTGGCAGGTTCGGGAACAAAAATCATTACGCAAAACCGAAAAGCACGGCATGACTATTTTGTTTTGGAAACCTATGAGGCGGGCATTGAGCTGTTCGGCACCGAGGTGAAATCCTTACGAGCCGGTTCTGTCAACCTCAAGGACAGCTGGTGCAGTATTAAGGACGGGGAACTGTTTTTGATGGGAACGCACATCAGCCCGTATGAAAAGGGAAATATATTTAATCGAGACCCGCTGCGTGTCCGCAGGCTTTTGATGCATAAAAAAGAAATTATGAAGCTGTTCGGAACGGTCAAGCAGGATGGCTGTGCGTTGGTTCCGCTGTCACTGTATTTTAAAGGCTCCAAGGTAAAGGTAGAGGTCGGCTTGTGTAAGGGTAAAAAGCTGTATGACAAGCGGGCGGATATGGCAAAGCGCGATGCCAAGCGTGAGGTGGATCGTGCGATAAAGGAACAAAACAGAGGATAAAACATTCGAAAGGAATGAAAATAGTATGAGATATGAAGTGTTCGATATTAACATTGATTATCAAAAAATCAATGTAGACAACGGCGGTTTTCAGCCGAAAATGTCTGTTTATCTGCCGGATAATTCGCCGGAAATCGATAGCAATCGCAAGCATCCGACGATTGTGATTTGTCCCGGCGGAGGATATGCAGGAACCTCCGACCGAGAGGCAGAACCGATTGCTTTACGGTTTGTATCGGCAGGCTGTAATGCGGTTGTTGTTCGATACAGCTGTGTTCCGGCAAGATTTCCTGCCGCACTGCTGGAGCTTTCCTATGCTGTGGCAAAGGTTCGCGAAAATGCACAGGAGTGGAATGTGGACACCGACAGAATAGCAGTATGCGGCTTTTCTGCGGGCGGTCATTTGGCGGCAAGCTTTGCTACCCTTTGGAATCGTGATTTTGTAAAGGAATATTTCGGCTACCAAGGAAATGAAACCAAGCCGAACGGCATGATTTTAGGCTATCCGGTTATTACCACCGGCGAGAATGCGCATTGGGGCTCGATTGAGAATCTTTTGGGTGAGAAAACGGCAGATTCGGCACTGTTGGAGCTGGTTTCTCCGGAAAAGCAGATTACAGAGGATACACCGCCGGCGTTTATCTGGCATACATTTAGTGATGATTGCGTTCCGGTGGAAAATTCTTTGGTGATGGCGCAGGCGATGGCAGCGAAAAAGATTCCGACCGAGCTGCATATTTTCCCGAACGGACCGCACGGCTTGGCATTGTCGAATGAGGAAACTGCCGGCAATTCCGTGATGATTGTACCGGAGTGTCAAGTTTGGACGGATATGGCGGTACGTTGGCTGAAAAATTTATAATATCAATTCTGCCCGGTGCAATCGGTGTCGGGCAGCTTATGGGGGCGTAAAGGTTTCGACGGGGATCAATAGCCATGATAAGCGAGTAGAGCGGGCGAAAGCTCTTTAATCGTCGCAATTTTAAATATAAACGCTAACAATAATAAATTAGCTTACGCTGCTTAAGTCAGCGTCATCCTGTTGTGAAGTACCACGGTCGCAATAAGGGTGTCGAACAGTGGTGAACGTATCGGATAACCTGTCTCGGTTTTCGATAGGCATTTGAGACTACTGAATCAAGCCGCCTGCTTGTCGGCAGCTTGAAGAGGGAATGTGCAAAGATAAGCTACACTCGTAGAAAGTTGTGGGGATGGGTTTTCGGACAGGGGTTCGACTCCCCTCGCCTCCACCAAATAAAGAAAAACCGCCTATTTTGGCGGTTTAATTTTTTCTTACA
>CAZFQM010000071.1:6944-7274 GCA_964520995.1 uncultured Oscillospiraceae bacterium | reverse complement strand
AAAAGGAGCTGTCGGAGGTTTTACTGGACATCTTGGATACACCGGTCAGCCCGGAGCTGCTTCCTACAAGCGGGGAAGAGATTCACCAAAAAACCGAGGATATTGTCGGACCCTACGAATTACATGATTTTTATTTATATTATATGCTGCGCTTTGGATACAGACCCGAAAAGCTCTATCGTTTGGCAGGTCATGCGTTTTCGGGAAGATATTCTGCCGAGGAGCAATTAAAATGGCTGAAAATATTTATCAGACGCTTTTTTACGCAGCAGTTTAAACGTTCCTGCCTGCCGGACGGTCCGAAGGTGGGTGCGGTTACCCTTTCTCCGC
>CAZFQM010000071.1:0-6934 GCA_964520995.1 uncultured Oscillospiraceae bacterium | reverse complement strand
CAAGGTGGGCTCCCTCTCCCTCTCCCCCCGGGGAGATTGGCGGATGCCCAGTGATGCCTCGGCGGCGTTATGGCTCAAGGAAGCGGAGGAACTGAAGTAATCCGCAAAAGGTTGTAAAATCAAAAAAGCATTCCCTTACAAACAGAGGAAAATCAAAGGAGATAAAGACAAAATGAAATTAGGTATGGTGGGACTTCCCAATGTCGGAAAAAGTACATTGTTTAATGCGTTGACCAATGCGGGAGCGGAATCGGCTAACTATCCGTTTTGCACGATTGAGCCGAACGTCGGCGTGGTATCGGTTCCGGATAAGCGCTTGGATGAATTGGCAAAGATGTATCACCCCGAAAAGTTTACTCCCGCTACGTTGGAGTTTGTGGATATTGCAGGCTTGGTAAAGGGCGCTTCCAAAGGAGAGGGACTCGGCAATAAGTTTTTGTCGAATATCCGTGAGGTCGATGCCATTATTCATGTGGTACGTTGCTTCGAAGATACCGATATCGTCCATGTGGACGGAGAGATCGGTCCTGCGCGGGACATCGAGACCATCAATTTGGAGTTGGTTTTCTCCGATATTGAAATATTGGAAAGACGAATCGATAAAACCAAAAAGCTGGTAAAGGGCGATAAGAAATATCAGACCGAGCTGGAGTTTTTGGAATCATTAAAAGAGTATCTGGAAGCGGGCAATTCCGCACGCGGATATCAATATACCGAGGAAGAAAAAGAAATTGTGAAGGATATTGCACTTCTTTCCAACAAACCGGTGATTTATGCGGCAAACTTATGTGAAGATGACTTCATAAACAATATCGAGACGAATCGATTCTACCAACAGGTGTGTGAAATCGCACAATCGGAGAATGCGGCTGTTTTCCCGATTTGCGCGAAAATAGAGGAAGAAATTTCCGACATGGAGCAGGAGGACAAGGAGATGTTCCTTGCGGAGCTGAAGTTGACCGAGTCGGGCTTGGACCGGATTATCAAGGCAAGCTATTCTCTGCTCGGATTGATTTCTTATCTGACCGCAGGACCGCAGGAGGTGCGTGCCTGGACCATCACCAAGGGAACAAAGGCGCCCCAGGCGGCAGGAAAAATTCATACCGATTTTGAGCGTGGCTTTATCCGTGCCGAGATTGTTTCGTATGATGATTTGATGGATTGCGGCTCGATGGCGGCAGCAAAGGAAAAGGGTCTTGTTCGCCTGGAGGGAAAGGAATATGTGATGCAGGACGGCGATATCGTCCTCTTCCGCTTTAATGTCTGAGCAGATTCCATGATGAGCCGAATTTCAAACGATATAAAGTGAATATTATTTCACATCTAAGTATGATACACATCCTTACGTGGAATAATAGACTTGCTGTTGCAAAACAGTGGATTTTATATACGGGAGAATCGGAGCTATGGTAAAATTTAAAAAAGGATTGCGCGGCAATCTGACGGTTCCGTCGGTTGAGGAGGGTGCCGTGTCGGATTACGAGACCTTTCCGTTGACGGCGTTCCACAGAGAAAATCGAAAGGGCGGAAAGCAGGCGATTCCCGACCCGAGTGCGGCGGAGCGCGGACGAAGCTTTGACATTGAAAATAAAAAATAGCCAAGAGCAACACAGAAGTCCTATCGCTTCTGTGTTGCTCTTTCGTATTGGCGAGGAACTCTTTTTTTCATGCGGAGCCTTGCCGAAGTTGTAATTTTCGTTGATTTATGCTATAATAAAAACAAAGCACGTTGCGCTTTGTTTTTATTGAAACGCTGCTCGCTTCGCTGCGCCAGTAGTTTGCGTTTGAATAAAAAGCGAAAGCAGATGTGTCGGCACATCTGCGCGCCGCAAGAATTGCGGCTAGATGGTGCAAAGCACCATTACTTTTATATTGCAACAATAAATTGTACTGCTTTTGCAGTGCTTCCGCCTACGGCGGCAATCAAAACAAAGTTTTGATTGAATTTATGTTACAATCTTTACAATACGTTTAAGGAGTGGTACGCAATGAAAAAGATATTTAAATTTTTAACCGGAAGATTGTTTATTGTATCGGCGATGATACTGGTACAGCTGGCAATTGTGCTGGTCACCATTCTTTTTTTGAGTCAATATACTCTTTATATGAATACCGTGCTGATTATCATCAGCATTCTTATCACGCTTTATATTGTCATTAAAAGGGATAATCCGATGTATAAGCTGGCATGGATTATTCCGATTCTGCTTTTTCCGGTGGTAGGCGGCGTTTTGTATTTTATCTTCGGCAGACGGAATATTCCTTCAAAATCGAAAAAAAGACTAATGACGATCTACCACAAGATGGCTTCTTACAGCAAGCAGGAGGAGACGGTGTTACATCAGCTGGAGCAGGAGAATCCTTTTGCTCTCAAGCAATCCCGTTATATCAGTGACAGCGCCCTGGCACCTGTTTATCAAAATACGGACACCCGATTTTTAACGCCGGGAGAGACAAAATTCGAAGCAATGGTTGAGGAACTGAAAAAGGCGAAACATTTTATCTTTCTGGAATATTTTATTATCCATGAGGGAAAAATGTGGAACACCATATTGGAGGTGCTCCGGCAGAAAGCGGCGGAGGGGGTAGACGTTCGGCTCCTTTATGATGATATCGGCACCATCAATCTGTTACCCTCGACTTACCCGAAAAAGCTGAAAGAGTTGGGGATAAAAACCGCTGTTTTCAATCCGATGAGGCCGTCACTGGATGTCTTTATGAGCTATCGTGACCACCGAAAAATTGCCGTTATCGACGGAAATGTCGGCTTTACCGGCGGTATCAATTTGGCGGATGAGTATATTAACGAGTACGAAAAATACGGCTACTGGAAAGACAGCTCCGTGGAATTGCGCGGAGAAGCAGTTTGGAATTTGACCGTGATGTTTTTGTCGATGTGGGAATACGCCACCGAAAGCACCGATGAGGACTATGAGCAGTATAAGCCGACCCTAAAGCTTCTCTCAAAAGGATATGTACAGCCTTTTTCGGATAGTCCCTTGGATGATAAGCCGATCGGGGAATTTGCATATATGAACATGATTAACAATGCCAAACGGTATATCTATATCTCCACGCCCTACTTGATTTTGGACAACGAGATGGCATCGGCACTTATTTTGGCGGCAGAGAGCGGCATTGACGTACGCATTACGACTCCTCACGTGGCGGATAAGTGGTATGTACATACGGTGACGCGTGCCAATTATACCCAGCTGATTGAGGCAGGAGTGAAAATATACGAATACACACCCGGCTTTATTCACGCCAAAACGATGGTAGTGGATGACGAATTCGCCATTGTCGGCACCACCAATTTTGATTTTCGGAGCTTCTATCTCCATTTCGAATGCGGGGTATGGATGTATCGAACCGATGCGGTTATGCAGGTTTATGAGGATTACCAAGCGATTATGGAGCAATCTCAGGTGATCTCTCTTGAGTCCTGCACCGATATCTCTTTCCCGAAAAGAATTTTACGTGCGGTGCTGCAATTGTTTGCACCGTTGATGTGAAGCTGCTCGGCGACGAAAAGCAGGATGAAAACGCAAGGAAACCGAGATTTGCATGAAAATGCGGGTCTCGGCTCTTTACTGTGATTTGCGGAAATATTTTGCGGGATTCGAATAACGGCTCTCACGACAGAGAAGAATGAAAATGTAAAAAGAATCGATCGGAGGATGAAAAAATGTGCACGGCGGCAACCTATCAAACAAAATCCTTTTATTTCGGCAGGACGTTGGATTATGAATTTTCTTACGGGGAGGAGGTCGTTATCACTCCGCGAAATTATCCGTTTTCCTTTCATTGCTTGGGAGAGATGAAAAGTCATTACGCCATGATCGGCATGGCGCACGTGGCGGAGAATTATCCGCTTTATTATGATGCGGTTAACGAAAAAGGACTTGGTATTGCGGGCTTGAACTTCGTGGGAAATGCGGTATATCAAGAGGAAAAAGCGGAAAAGAAAAATGCGGCACAGTTTGAATTGATTCCTTGGATATTGGGAAAATGTGCAACGGTGCAGGAGGCAAAACTGCTTCTGGAAAGAACCAATCTGATTCCTTTGGCTTTTCATGAAACGCTGCCGGTGGCACAGCTTCACTGGCTGATTGCCGACTATAGGGAGGCAATCACGGTTGAGGCGGTAGCGGAGGGTGTGAAAATCTATCCCAATCCGGTAGGTGTTTTGACGAACAATCCGCCCTTTGATGTCCAGCTGTTTCAACTGAATCGGTATATGCAGTTGTCGCCGAAAACGCCGGAAAATCGTTTCTCCGATAAGCTGCCGTTACAGCCCTACAGCCGTGGCATGGGTGCTTTGGGACTTCCCGGAGATCTTTCGTCGCAATCTCGCTTTGTTCGTGCCACATTTGTAAAGATGAATTCGGTTTCGGGCGATTCGGAGGAAGAGAGTGTCAGCCAGTTCTTTCATATTCTGGGCTCGGTGGAACAGCAAAGAGGTTGCTGTGAGGTCGATGACGGCAAATTTGAAATTACCGTTTACACCGCTTGCTGTAATGCAACACGCGGAATCTATTATTATACAACCTATGATAACCATCAAATCACGGCGGTGGATATGTATAAAGAGCCTTTGGACAGCTGTTGTCTTGTGAGATACCCATTGCTTCTCGGGGAACAAATTAAAATGCAGAATTAGCCGAATTTTTTGCAGGATTTCACTCTGTTGCACTTGCAAAGAGAGACTATCCGTGATAAAATATGAGATGTTGAATTGTTTCGATAGGGGGATAACATCGATTTATGTTTCAAAATAAGCTATTGTTTCCGAAGGATTATCATTCATGCCTGGATATCATGCAGACAGAAAAAGCAATCAAGCTGGTGAAGGATCATTTTGAATGCAAGCTGGCAGAGCAGTTGCAGCTTACCAGAGTTTCGGCACCGCTGTTTGTACGTCCGGAAACCGGGTTGAACGATGATTTAAACGGAGTGGAAAGACCGGTTCAATTTGATATTTTGGATTTGCAGGCAGATGTTCAGATTGTGCACTCTCTTGCTAAGTGGAAGCGCCTTGCATTAAAGCGATACGGATTTACCGACGGTACCGGCTTGTATACCGATATGAATGCGATTCGCAGGGATGAAACCTTGGATAATTTGCATTCGGTGTATGTGGACCAATGGGATTGGGAGAAAATTATTACCGCGCAAACCAGAACCACCGAAACATTGATCGATGCGGTACAAAAAATCGTTGCCTGCCTCAAACAGACAGAAGAGCTGCTTTGCGGTACATATCCGCAGTTAAAGCCGTTTCTGCGCTCGGAGGTGACCTTTGTTACCTCGCAGGAATTGGAGGATCGTTTCCCGAATATGACGGCAAAGGAACGGGAGGATGCAATCTGCAAGGAGCACGGCATTGTCTTTCTGGCACAGATCGGCGGCGCATTAAAAAGCGGAAAGCCGCATGATAACCGCGCTCCCGACTATGATGATTGGAGCTTAAACGGAGATTTGTTGGTTTGGTATCCTGTTTTGGAGCGTGCGATAGAGATATCGTCTATGGGCATTCGCGTGGATGCGCAGGCGCTCGAAAAGCAGCTGAAAACAGCCGGCTGTGAGGAGCGGAAAGCGTTGCCGTTTCATCATGCGCTGTTAAATAATGAGCTTCCTTTGACCATGGGAGGCGGCATCGGTCAATCGCGTATTTGTATGTTGCTGCTGCAAAAGGCACATATCGGAGAGGTGCAGGCTTCCATATGGTCGGATGAGATGATTGCGGAATGTGATAAGCACGGGATTCATTTGCTGTAGTGGATTGCGGCGAAAAAATCAATCAAGTGTATAATGACAGCTTCTGTGTAATTTTAATGGGAAGAGAGGATTTTGCTCGGGATACCGAACAAATGGGATAAATGATGAATACGAATTTTGCCGATATTTTTGCTTGCCGTGTATTTAATGACACGGTAATGCGTGATAAGCTTCCGAAAGATACCTATAAATGCCTGAAGCGCTCCATTGATGAGGGATTGCCGCTGGATTCGTCTATTGCCGATGTTGTTGCCAGCGCCATGAAGGATTGGGCGATAGAGCAGGGGGCAACGCATTATACACACTGGTTTCAGCCGATGACCAATATCACCGCGGGCAAGCATGACAGCTTTTTGACCCCACAGCGGGACGGCAGAGTGAGTCTGGAGTTTTCCGGAAAGGACTTGGTGAAAGGTGAGCCGGATGCTTCCTCTTTCCCAAACGGCGGCTTGCGGAATACCTTTGAGGCACGCGGATATACGACCTGGGATTGCACCTCACCTGCCTTTGTGCGGGATGGTACGCTGTATATTCCCACGGCATTTTGTGCCTACACGGGAGAAGCGCTGGACACCAAAACGCCGCTGCTCCGCTCTATGCAGGTGATTTCGGAGCAGGCACTGCGGATATTGAAGCTGTTCGGAAATTATACCTCCAAGCGTGTTATCGCCACAGTCGGCGCAGAGCAGGAATATTTCTTAATTGATCGAGAAAAATATGAAAAAAGATTGGATTTGAAAATTTGCGGTCGTACTCTTTTCGGCGCAAGACCTCCGAAAGGGCAGGAAATGGACGACCATTATTGCGGGCGGATTCGCTTGCGTGTAGCGCAGTTTATGCATGAACTGGATGAGGAATTGTGGAAGCTGGGCGTTACCTCTAAAACGAAGCACAATGAGGTGGCTCCGGCACAGCATGAGCTGGCGCCGGTCTTTACCTCGGCAAATATTGCTTGTGATGCCAATCAGCTGACCATGGAAATGATGCGGATTGTGGCGAAGAAAAACGGCTTGGCTTGTTTGTTGCATGAAAAACCCTTTGACGGCGTAAACGGCTCCGGAAAGCATAACAACTGGTCTTTGTCTACCGATGACGGCTTGAATTTGTTGGATCCGGGCAAAACGCCTTATGAAAATATTCAATTCTTGATTTT
>CAZFQM010000070.1:0-7452 GCA_964520995.1 uncultured Oscillospiraceae bacterium | reverse complement strand
GTAATGTCATAGCAATTTTTGGCAAGATTCTTTTTGCTCTTTATAATATATTCTCCCTGACAGTAAGACATAAATCATTTCGCTCCTCTGTATTATCATGCAGTAAATTAAACACACGTTCTTCGTTCCGAAAGGTAAAAAACGAACGGTTCCGGATTGAATTTACACTTACTTTTTATTATAGCGTAAAAACAGCTTGTTTGCAACGAAAAAAGCGAATTTTTTCACCAAATGCTTCGGAAAACATATAATACAACATAAATATCCTATTTTTGTTGCAGCTGAGCGTGGAAAGGGTGGATTAAAATGGAAGCGATTTTCTTTACGGTCATGACGATTTTCAGCGTAATCGGACTTGCGGGTACGGTTCGATGGCTTTCGGGGCGACTTTTGTCGGAGGATAAAAATCAACAGCTGATTTTCGTGATTCCCTGCGGCGGACATCGGGAGGATTTGGAATATGCGGTGAAAAGCACCTACAACCATATGACCGAGCAGTGTCGATATCAAAATTGTCATGTTATTTTGGCGGATTGCGGGATGGATGAGGAAACGCGGGAGGTTTGTCGTATGCTGGCATGGGAGCACGATTTTGTCGGGCTGTGCGATTGTGCCGAGCTGGGGACTTTTGTGGCGGAAAATTTTCATTGCAAATCAATGGATTTTGTTATATGATATAGATAAGACCTGCCGTGAAAGCCGCCATTTCTCGATGATGCGGCTTTTGCAGCCTTAAAATTGCTTCGGTGATATCAGATTGGTCGATGTATGGAGGCAAAATGGAACAACAGCGGAATTGGATTACCCTGCAGGGAACGGTAGAGAGCATATCCTTTCGGGCGGACAGCGGCTTTACCGTAGCGGAATTGGAATACGGAAACGAGCTGGTGACAATCGTCGGAGAGCTGGCGGATGTGGCTCAGGGAGAAGAGCTGACGCTGACCGGCTCTTATGTTACGCACCCGCGTTACGGCGCACAATTTAAGGTTGTGATGTTTGAACGCAGATTGCCTGCGACCGCATCGGCTATCTGTAAATATCTCGGCTCGGGAATTATTAAGGGAATCGGACCCGCCTTGGCGCGACGGATGGTGGAAAAATTTCAGGATAAAACGTTGGAGATCATTGAGCATTCTCCCGAGCGCTTGGCAGAGGTCAACGGCATTTCCAAGAAAAAAGCCGAGCAGATATCCGCTGATTTTCAGCGGATATTCGGGGTGCGTACCTTGATGATGTATTTGTCCAAATACGGCATTACTCCGTCGGAGAGCATCGCTATTTGGAAAACATGGGGTGCAATCGGCTTGGAGCTGATTCAAAACAATCCCTATGTGCTTTGCTGTACCGATTTGGATATTGATTTTTTGCTTTGCGACACCATCGCCTCGGATTTAAATCTGCCCGAGACCTCGAAGGAGCGTATCAAGGCGGGAATCAGCTTTGTTTTGCGCAGAAACCTCCGCTCGGGACATACCTGCCTGCCGAAGGACAAGCTGCTGGAGCAGGTTGCTTCCTTGGTAAAATTGCCGGAGCAGCTCCTATCGGAAGCGATTGAGGAGCAGCTTGCGGATAAAGAGCTTTACAGTATCCGCAAGAATAAGGATTATATTTATTTGGCGAATCTTTATCTTGCCGAGCAGTATATTGCGCAGCGAATTTCGCTGATGACACGTGTCTGCTTTGAGCAGAGCGATCACATAGAAGAAAAAATCAGAAAAATAGAGAATGAAACCGGGATAGAATACGCCGAGCTGCAAAAGAAAGCGATTCGCCAATCGGATGAAAACGACATCCTGATTCTGACCGGCGGACCCGGAACCGGAAAAACAACGACATTGAACGCCATTATTACGATTTTGGAGGAAAGCGGGAAGCTTGTCAGCATTGCCGCACCAACGGGACGGGCGGCGAAGCGCATTTCGGAGGTGACCGGCAAGGAAGCCAAAACGATTCACCGATTATTGGAGGTGGACCGCAGTGACAGCAATCAGCTGAAGTTTGTGCATGATGAAGAGAACCCCTTGGACAGCGATGCCGTGGTGGTGGATGAAATGTCAATGGTGGATACCCTGCTGTTTGAAAGCTTGTTGCGAGCACTGAAGCTGAATTGTAAGCTGATTTTGGTCGGTGATTCGGATCAGCTGCCCTCTGTCGGAGCAGGGAATATTCTGCGCGATTTGATTGATTGCGGTTGCATTCCGACCGTACAGCTGAAAGAAATTTTCAGACAGGCGGCAGAAAGCCTGATTGTGACCAATGCCCATAAAATCGTGGCGGGAGTGCTTCCCGATTTAACCACCAAGGATAACGATTTCTTCTTTTTACCCTGTGGAAGCTATGAAGCTGCACAAAGCTTGGTGGTCGATTTGGTTGAGCGGAGATTACCGCACAGCTACGACTTTTCACCGACCGAAAATATCCAGGTGCTTTGCCCCTCGCGCAAGGGCGGCTTGGGAACGGGTGAGCTGAACAAGGCGTTGCAGGAGGCTTTGAACCCGGAGAATAGCCATAAAACACAGTTTACAAACGGAATGTATCTCTTTCGAGAGGGCGACAAGGTGATGCAAATCCGAAACAATTATGACATCGAGTGGACCAAGGATGCCGAAAGAGGCTTGGGGATTTTTAACGGAGATATCGGCATTATTAAAATGATCGACCGTGGCAGTCAAACCCTGCTGATTAACTTTGACGGACGGATTGCCGCCTATTCCTTTGATATGGCAAACGAGCTGGAGCTTGCATATGCGGTGACGGTGCATAAAAGCCAGGGAAGCGAATTTGATGCGGTTGTTTTGCCGATATTGGGCGGTTTTGACAAGCTCTATTATCGAAACTTGCTTTATACTGCGGTGACGCGGGCAAAAAAGCTGTTGATTATCGTCGGCTCGGGACAGCGTGTTGCCTATATGGTACAAAACAATCGCAAAATGCTGCGTTATACCGGCTTGAAGCATTTGCTACAGGAGCATTATCGCTCGATCAATATGACAGAGCCGTGATTTTAGGATAAAAGCAGAGGAAAGCCATGAATCCTTTTCAAAAACTGATTGATTACATTTTTCCGAAGCGGTGTATTTTTTGTAATACCCCGATTTATACGGGAAAGCCTTATTGTGAGCAGTGCTTGCCGTTGATTCCGTTTGCGGAGGAAATATGTCCGATTTGCGCGAAGAATCCATGTATTTGCCGACAAAGCGGTTTTTCGTTTTCCGCGGTCAGTGCGGTCTTCTTTTATGAGCTGGGAGCGGAAAATGCCATTCGACAGCTGAAGTTTCATGAACGGCTCAGCTACCTGCCGGCGTTGGCGGAATATCTGTATCAAAGGCTTTTGCAATGCGATTATTATTCGGAGCTTGATTGTGTGATACCGATTCCGATGACTCGCAAGGCGGAATATGAGCGGGGCTATAATCAATCTGCGTTGCTGGCGGAGCTGTTGGCAAAGAAAAGCGGGATACCGAACTGTGCCCGTGCATTGGTGAAGACAAAGCATACCGAAAAGCAACACGATTTGGGGCAAAAGGAACGACAGCGGAATTTAAAGGACGCTTTTCAGGTAGTAGAGACACAGCACATTGTCGGGAAAACGATTTTGCTTTGCGATGATGTATATACGACCGGAGCGACCTTTGATGAATGCGCGCGAACCTTGCTTGCGGCGGGTGCGAAGAGGGTATATTGCATAGCGGTTGCCACCACGCGAAAATCCCGTTAATCTGCCTCTTCCTTTTAAAAAGCAAATCCCCCGAAGCTTTACCGCTCGGTAAGCCTTCGGGGGATATTTGTTGTGACAGCTTATCGATCACACGGATAGCTGCCGATTTTTTGGATTGTTTTGTAATTTAATGCGGTGATGTCATATCCGGTATAGAGATACAGCGTGTCCTCGACATATGCACCGCGCAGAATGTCAAATTGAGAGTAAATTCCGTTCATACTGCTCGGTACTATATATTGGGTGCTTTGGGAAACGGAATTTTCGGAAATCGGATTTCCCTGTGCATCCAAAAAGCAGAGCTGCTCAAAGCCTTTTTCGGCGCTGACCTTAAACAGCGCATAGCCGTTTTTGCCGTCGGTGATGAGCGGGATACCGATGATATCCTGCTCATCATCAAATAAAAACGCTTTGGCATCATATTCGACCAGGGTTATTCCATCGGTATCGTCCACGGTGGTAAATTTGGCGATTTCAGCGGGAGTAGTCGGGTCGGAAACATCGAATAAGCTTAGCTTACAGCCGATACGTCTGCCGTCCGAAGAGGTGTTGGCACCGACGCCGATGAGGAGATTTTCTTTAAACGGATGGAGATAGCTGCTGAAACCGGGAATTTTCAGCTGTCCCTCAATCTGTGGCTTTGTCGGGTCCTTTAAATTCAGAATAAACAGCGGGTCGGTCTGGCGGAAAGTGATAACATAGCCGACCTCACCCGAAAAGCGAACCGCATATATGCTTTCGCCTGCTGCAAAGCCATTGATGGAACCGACCTGCTTGAGCGTGTCGTCGAACAGATAGAGTCGATTTATATTTTGTCCCGTTTTGGCATCAAAGTCGGTGGTTGCGATTCGAAAATAGCCTTCATATTCGTCGGCGGAAAATTGGTTCAGGGTGCGCCCGCTGACCGTTTGCTTGGCACTGTATCTGATTTTACCGTTGTTTAAGGTGAATTTCAGAATTTCGGTCTGCTCGGAGTTGCCGTAGAAGCTGCCGAACACGTATAAATTTTCGGTGGAGCAATATATCGTACTGCCCGAGCCCAATACTGCTTTGGTGTTGACCTCGGCATCCTCGGCGCGGGTACTGACAGAGGAGGCAATGACGTAAGAAAAGGAAGTCGGATTCTCCATGACGCAGATGTCATTGGAGGCAACCATTTTTATCTGTCCCTTGGAGGGATAGGTAATGGTGGGAACATAGGAGAATAAGTCATCCTTGATAGGTTGCACGCCGGAATAAAAGCGGGATATCAAATACAAATTTCCGTCGATATATCGGGAGGAGAGTATATTCCCTTGCTGATAAAAGTGGTTGATGATTTTCGGGACGGTGCGATTGGAAATGTCATAAATCCGCACCGAGGTGTTCTGCGAGGAATATCGTTCGTTATAGGCGGAACGACTGCTTGACACCATAATCAAGCGGTTGTTATCCACATACATTTCGATTGGACGATCTTGTTCGATGGAAAAGCTGCTGACCTTCATCAAGCCGCCGTCCTCCTGTATTTTGCGGATGTGGATGAAATATTCGTCGTCAGTGTCATCCTTGTTCTTTTTAGCTTGGAGGGTGTAGAGGTATTTGCCGTCGGTTTTCAGAATGTCCCCCTCATTGACCCCCTCAACCTGTTCGTTGGTGGTGGAATGTTGATTTTTGTCCTCCGAGGAGTTTACGGGGGAGGATTGGGTGCCGGTCGGCTCGTTTAAGGAATCGCCCGTGCCCATGATATCACTTTGAACCAATTGTGAGGAAAAATGAAAATCTCCCGCCGAATAGCTGTTGAGCTTGGAATATAGATTTTGCACGACATTATAAATGCTGTCATAATCGTTGTTTTTGGTGGTAATGATGGTGGAAAGGGAGCCGGTTCCGGTATAATCGGGAGAGGTCGAGTCGGAATCTTTGCTTTCCAAAACGGCATAAAGCGGAATCACCATGACGATAATGAGGAGCACTGCAAAGGAAAGACGGTAAAAATGAAGATTGGTGATTACATTGCTTTTTTCAGTCGGCTTACGATTCTCGATGAGCGTGGGAAGGTTTTCCGGGCTGAGGCTTTCGGGAATTTCCGTTTCCTCCAATGCCGAACGTAATTTTTCATCTATGACGGAGCGCTCCGAATCAATTGATTGCTTTTTTTTCATAGGGTAAGTCATTCCTTTCAAGTGAAATTTCTCCTTGCAGACAGGCGAGGAAGAAAGCTTTCGGTTATTCGGTGAAAAAAGTGCGTAGCTTAGCCAGAGCACGGGATAATTTGCTTCTGACTGTTGCCGCATTCAGAGATAATATTTGACCGATTTCGGCACTGGTGTAGCGTCCGATGACCGACAGCAGGACAATTTGCTGTTCTGTTTCGGACAGATGAGACAGGATGGAAAAAATCTCCGTTTGTGCGGTGATGTCATTGTGGTCCTGCAGCTCCGAATAAACGATATGCTCCTTTTTTGCACGCACGTATTCCTTTAATTTTTGTTTTATTTTAGAGGAGAGAATTTTGAATATCCACGCTTTAAAGGAACCGGGAGAGCGTAGCTTTTGAATGCCGTAAAATGCATCGGCGATCGTATCCGCAACAACATCCTCCGCATCCTGGCGATTTTTCAGCACAAACAGCGCATAGCGATACAGATCCTTGTAAACCTCGCGGTATAATTCCAAAAATGCGGCTTGGTCACCGCCTTGGGCTTTGCTAACCGATAATTCTGTGTTTGGTTCCAAATTCAGCACCCCTCATTCTATTGTCCTTATTACTATATAGTATAGCGAATTTGCCGGCATCTGTCTATCCCGAAAAAATGAATTTACATAATAATAGTGGTAAAAACACGGTGATTTGTTGCATTGGTTGGAAAATTTTTTCAAGCGGATACGGAACGGCTGAATGCGTTGCAAAAGAACGGAAATCTAAATCAAACCCGAGGAGAGGATAGAACGGCAAACAAAAGGATATTTAATCGGTACTTGACGATATATTGCCATCTGTGCTACAATCTTTACAACGAAGGATTTGTCCGCTTTTTTCCTGGTATTTGCAGGTTTCTAAAAGTGGAAATAAAGACGAATTATTATGTACGGAGGTGCCTAGTATGAATATCTATAAAGCGTTAACGGCAAATTATCCCCGAAATACTACCGACAAATTTTTTGACATTCCCGCAGATAAAAAGTTTCACGGTTGTCTGGACAAAAGTCTGAAATTTATCACCGAAAATCAACTCAAGGACCTTGACACCTGGAGCCTTTTTGCAGAGCAGTTTCGTTCTAACCCCGATGATGCACAAGCATGGTGGCGTGGTGAATTTTGGGGTAAAATGATGCGCGGCGCAAGCTTTGTTTACGCATATTCCAAGGATGAAGAGCTTTATACCGTTCTGGAAAACGCCGTAAAGGAGATGCTTACGACGGAGGATGCGCTCGGCAGAATCAGTACATATTCTGTGGAGCATGAATTTGACGGTTGGGATATTTGGGGACGCAAATATGTCCTTTTGGGTATGCAATACTTTTTGGAAATATCCGAAAATGAGGAATTAAACAAAAAAATTATTACTTCAATGCGTCATCAGGTAGATTATCTTATCTCTGAAATCGGCTATGCCGAGGAGGGAAAAAAGGTCATCACCAAGCTTACACGTCATTGGCGCGGGCTGAATTCTTCCTCTGTTTTAGAACCGATTGTAAGACTTTATTCGATAACGGGCGAACAGAAATATTTGGATTTTGCAACCTATATC
>CAZFQM010000069.1:0-7526 GCA_964520995.1 uncultured Oscillospiraceae bacterium | reverse complement strand
GCGCTTAAACGATATTTATCGTCAAATTATTATGATTACCGGTACCGGAACATCTGTGGATTCTCTTCGCGATTATATGTTGGATGAACAGATTCCCGGGATAGGTGATGAGCTGAAATCCATCAAGGCGCTTTTAAACAAGCAGCTTGATGACTTAGCTTCAAGAACAGAGAAGGACGGCGGAGATGCCACCGCAATTAAACAGCTTATTTATCAGCTTGATGGCTTTATCGCAAATATGGAAACGATTCCGTCACAGCTTGAAACATTCAGAAGCAATATTGCCGCGCTTTCGACATGGGTACTGAACCTGAAGAAGCAACCGATGGAGCTTGATTACCTTTATGTGAAAAGTCCCGATGTTAAGGACCCCAAGGCGCATGGGAACTTTTTTGAAAAGCTGTGGTTCAGAATCTGTACGGTAGTGGCATCCTTTGTTTCGGATTATTCTACCTTTTCAAACGAGGAAAATGCGCAAGTTAATGTTTGGGTAGGCTTAGGTCGAGACCAAGGTCAGATTATTCTCGATTTGATAAACAGCAACTTTGCCCAACAATATAATATGTCAGTGAATCTTTCTATCATGCAAACCGGTATTAACGAGGCGATTGCGGCAGGAAGGAATCCCGACATCTTGCTTTTCGGCACCGATGCAGTGAATCTTGCTTCACGTGGGGTTCTTGCCGATATTTCAAAATACAAAACCTTTGAAAAAATCAAGTCCCGCTTTGCAGATAGCGCAATGCTTCCGTTTCAATACAAAGACGGAGTATATGGTCTCCCGCTGGACCAGAGCGTGAATCTTTTATTTTATCGAACCGATATATTTTCGGAATTGGGTCTTTCCGTACCCGAAACATGGGATGATTTTCTGGATGTGCTTACTGTTCTTCAAAGCAATCGTCTTACAGCCGGAATAACAGCCGATCCCGCTATTTTTGAATTGCTGGTATACCAAAAAGGCGGTCGCGTCCTTTCCGAGGATCTCCAAACAACGGAAATCGACAGTGAAATATGCTATGATGCCTTCTTGCAGTTTACACAATACTATACAAAATACAGCCTATTGCCCGATTTTAACTTCTTTGAGCGTTTTCGCTCCGGTGAGGTTGCAATGGGAATACAGAGCCAGGCGATGTATTCTCAATTGGCGTTAGGTGCTCCGGAGATTGACGGCTTATGGGCAATGGCTCCCGTTCCGCAGACGGTTACAGATGGTAAAAAGAGCAATCTTACGACCGGTGCCTATACACAGGCTTATGTGTTTAAAAATGATAATACAGAGCTGTGTCTTGATTTTTTGGATTGGTTTACATCGGCAGAAACTCAAGTAGCATATGGGTATGAAATTGAAAACATTTTAGGTATCGGAGCACGGTATACGTCAGCTAATTTGGAGGCGTTGGAAGAGTCGAATTGGTCTAACAGCGAAAAAGAATTGCTTCGTTCGCAAATGAAGGCTATGACAATGACCCCGGTTATTCCGGCAACCTATTATGTGACTCGCAATTTGAAAAATGCATTTTTCCGTGTTTATAATTCGGGATATGCTCCGAGGGAATCTCTTTTGATGTATAAAGACATTATCGAAAGCGAGATTGCGCGAAAAAATGCAGAACTTATCAAACGAGAAAATGCGGGAGGCTTAAACTGATGAAAAAGAGTAATCTTGGAAAAGAAATCAAGAAAAATTTTGACAAATATTTAATGATAGCGCCTTTTGCCGTTGTTTTTCTGATATTTGTTGTGGCACCTGTTGTCTCTTCGATTTTCTTAAGCTTTACAGATTTTAATATGGTGCAAAAGCCGATGTTTAACGGTGTGGGAAATTATATCAGAATGCTGATGGACGATGATGTGTTTCCCAAGGTAGTACGGAACACCTTGCTTTTTGCAGTAGTTACAGGTCCGCTCAGCTATTTTCTCTGTCTGCTGTTAGGATGGATGGTGAACGAATTCGGCAGACGCATACGCACCTTGCTGACGTTTATATTCTATGTTCCCTCTATTTCCGGAACGATGTATATGATGTGGTCCTTTATTTTAAGTGGTGACCCAAGCGGTTTTCTGAATAGTATTTTGATGCGGTTGGGCATTATCAATACGCCGATACAATGGCTTACCGATACGAAATATATGCTTACCATGATAATTATAGTGCAGCTTTGGACAAGCTTAGGTACGTCTTTCTTATCCTTTATTGCAGGCTTTCAATCCATAGATCGTTCTTGGTACGAGGCAGGTGCAATTGACGGTATTCGTACACGCTTCCAGGAATTGCGTCTGATAACATTGCCGTCTATGGGACCGCAGCTGATGTTTGCGGCGGTTATGCAGATTGGTGCCTCTTTTGCGGCAGGAAGTATCAGTATTTTGCTTGTGGGCAATCCGAGTACCGATTATGCGGCAGCTACGATTGTGACGCATATGCTTGATGTTGGAACGACGCGTTATGAAATGGGTTACGCATCGGCTTTGGCAGTATTGTTGTTTGTTGCAATGATTGCCGTTAATACAGGAATTCAAAAACTTCTTTCCCGCTTTACCAATTTTTAAAGGAGGCATCTTAAACAATGGCTATTATCAAGCATACCGGAAGACGCCAAAATCACAGCATAGTCGGAGATGTTATTCTTTTTTCTTTTTTGATTATTTTGGGAATTTTTATGGTTCTTCCGTTTGTATATGCTATTTCAAACGCGCTTAAGCCGATGGAGGAATTGTTTATTTTCCCTCCCAAAATTTTCGTGCGTAATCCTACAATCGACAATTTTGCAATGTTGCTTCTCAGAACAAATAATATGTGGGTCCCGCTGGAACGCTATTTTTTAAACAGTGTTTTTATTTCGGTGATTGCTACTGTTGTCGGTGTAGTGATTGCTGCAATGGCGGCATATCCTATCGCTAAATTCAAATTTCCCGGAAGACGACTTTTTGATCAAATAATTACCCTGTCTCTTTTGTTTGTTTATGATGTAACAGCGGTACCTCAGTATGTTATTTTAGGCTCTTTGAAGCTGCTTGACAGCGTGTGGGGAGTCATTCTTCCCGCCATCGCCAACACCTTGGGACTTTATCTTATGCGGCAATTTATCACACAAATTCCCAACGAGCTGATAGAAGCTGCCGAGATGGACGGTGCAAGCACATGGAAGCAGTTTTGGACAATTATCATTCCAAATACCAAGCCTGCCTGGATCACCGCTACCATTTTGATGTTTCAGGGAATTTGGAACCGCGATACCTCTTCGATTATTTATACGGAATCGCTGAAAAATCTTCCTGCATTGTTTCGGCAAATGACTTCCACAAGTACCGTTGCGACAATGGGCATGGGAGCTGCAATAGCAGTTGTTTTAATGATTCCGCCCATTTTGGTTTTTGTTTTCTCGCAAAGCCGCATGGTGGAAACGATGACATACTCGGGAATGAAAGGATGATAGAAAATGACAAAAAAACTATTTATTCTTCTTATTACCGTTATCGCTTTACTTTCTTGCAGCAGTACAGCTTTTGCTTTCGAACCGTATGAGGGTTATACATACGATGAGTGGAAAACAGGAATTCCTTCCGCCAATGGATATGAGGCTACAGAGGTTTATTACGGGGATGCCGACCGGACAGTGAGATTTTCCACTCCCGTTGACATGAGCATTGATGAGTCCGGAAAAATATATGTTTTGGATGATTCGGGAAGTCAAGTTGTGATTTTAAATCAGGACGCATCGCTTTTCAAAGCGATCAAAAGCTTTACTTCACCTGATGGCGAGGAATACTATTTATATAACGCAAGTGGCCTTACCGTAAGGAATAATAAAATTTATATTGCCGATGGCGAGAATATGTGCGTCGTTGTTTCGGATTTAAACGGTAAGATTGAACAGCTGATCACGAAACCGGAAAATCCGGTTTTTCCACAGGAAAAAGAATTTCATCCCTTCAGTGTCTCTGTAGATAAAAAGGGAAATATTTACGTCATGGCTACCGATATTTATCAAGGCGCCGCTGTTTTTACATCGGATGGAGTATTTAAGCATTTTTACGGTGCGAATACGGTAACCGCCACGGTAGATGTGCTTCTCAGCCGTTTTTGGAAATCAATCATGAATTCCGATCAACGGGAGCAGCTTTCCAATTACGTTCCGCACTCACCGAATAACATGGATATTACCGATGATGGATTTATGTACACCGCAACCGGACGAAGTGATTACGGTTCTTCAAAGATTAGCTGTAAAAATCCTTTGGGAACAGATGTTTGGGGCTCCGATGACGGATTGGGTGATTTGGAATATGCCACACGTAAATTTACAGAATATTCCACAGAATTTGTCGATGTTGCAGTTGCGGAAAACGGCTTTGTATTTGCGTTGGATTCAACCAAAGCGCGCGTTTTTGCTTTTAGTCCCGACCATGAATTGACTTTTATTTTTGCCGGAATCGGATTTCAAAACGGTACTTTTATAAGAACCGATGCCATTGAAACTTACGGAGATAAGGTTTATGTGCTGGATGGTGATAAAGCATCAATCACTGTTTTCTCATTAACGGAATACGGTGAGGCGGTAACTTCTGCGCTGTTGCTTTATATTGACGGAAAATATGATCAATCCAAGGCAATATGGGAAGATGTATTGCGGATGAACGGAAATGAGGTTAATGCATATAACGGAATAGGAAAAGCGCTTCTTTACAGCGGTCAACCCAAGGACGCTATCGAATATTTCAAATTAGCGGGAAACAGAAACCTGGAATCGCGCGCTTATGAATTATATCGTACCGACGTTTTAAGAAATTCCATTCCTATCCTTGTAGTTTCTGTATTTGTTTTGGCTTTGCTTGTAGTGGTATTCGTCATCTTGAGAAAATCCTTTAAAAAGAACGCAAAGAAAGAACGTAAAGCAAGGAAACCGAAATCCAACAGCAGAATCAAGGAATTTGCCCTTTGCTTATTGAAGCCGACAAGCACTTTCGAGGATATAAGATATAAAAAGACAGGTTCCACTGCAATATCCAGCTTTTTTATTTTTATGTATTTCGTAGTGACTTTATTGGAAAGACATTTTCTGGCTTTCCGCTTTAACAATTATACGGTTGAAAATACGAATATCCTTTTGATATTTATTTCAACAGTGGGGCTTATAGCGATTGCAATCATTACCAATTGGGCAACAACCACCTTATGGGATGGAAAAGGCAGTATGCGTAATATCTGGATTGTGTTCGGATATTCGCTTTGTCCGTATGTTTGCGGTATTCTGATACGAATCTTTTTAAGCCATTTCCTTATCATCAGTGAAATGTCCATCGTGAATATCATTGTAATCGGTTGCCTCATTTGGACAGTGTTGATTCTTTGGTTCGGTATGCTTGAAATACAGGAATTTACGATAAAAAAGAATTTATTATCTTTTTTATGTACGGCTTTGGGCGTGGCGCTCGTTGTAGTCCTTTGTTTCTTGGGCATTCTTTTGGTACAAGAGCTGTTTACATTTTTGGGTACCGTGTTTGCGGAATTTATTGAAAGACTTACTTGAAGCAAGGAGTGAGAAAAAGTGAAAAAAATACAAAAACGTGTAATAGCGCTCTTGTTGCTATTGGTATTAGCTGTTGTGATTGTTTTTAATTTTCCGCCGTATGTTTCAAGTGTAGATTTGTTGACCTATCAGTATTCTCCAACGGAAATAGAGAATGAGTATTTTAGCTTTCAAGTAAATCCTACCGGTGATTTTGTTTTGAACGATAAGAAAAGCGGCAGAAAAATTTACAGCTATCCGCAAATTGCAGATAGTCCGGCTTTGGATTTGTTAAAATCCGGCTTGTTGCTTAAAATGATTACCATTGAAGACGGAGAAGAGTCGGGACAAACATCGGAGGTTTACAGCGGAATAGCGATTACCGATACCGATGATATAAAAGTAACAAATAAAGGTAATGAGATTATCGTCAATTATTTATTTGAATACGAAAAGATATCTGTTCCGGTTCATTACACCCTGTCCGGGAAAAGATTGATAGTGACGGTTTCCCCGGAAGAAATAGAGGAATTCGGAAACAACAGAGTTGCGGAATTAGCTGTAAATCCGTTTTTCGGAAGTGCGGATAATCAGGACGAGGGCTTTTTGGTTCTTCCGGATGGTTCCGGTTCGTTAGCTGAATTCAATGCGCTCAGCTCTAAGACATATAGTCAAAAGATTTACGGACAGGACCAATCTATTTATCGTGTGACAAAGGGCGAAAGTGCTTTGCCGGTACAGATGCCGATGTATGGAATTGTCGGTAAGAACAGCGGTACCACGCTTGGAATCGTTACTGCCGGAGCGGCAGACGCTACTGTAAACGCCGAAGCGGGAACAGGGGCGACGGGATGCAATGCGGCTTGGACGACTTTTACGCTGGTTCCTATTGATATGAAGGAATACCCGGATGATTATCGCTTGGACAGGTCCATTCCTTATGCGAAGCAGCTGGAGACCGGCCCGTTACAGATGACGTATTTATTCGATACCTGCGAGACTCCGGATTATGTTAAGCTTGCTAAGCTGTATCGGGAATACTTAATCGACACCTATCATTTAGAGAAAACGGAACAATCGTCCTATCCGATTGCTATTGATTTGACCATGTCGAGTATTTGCAAAAAGAGCTTTTTGGGTGTGCCTTATCAGGGGATTCAAATCCTTACGACATTAAATCAAGCCGGCGATATCGTTGATGAATTTTATGAAAAAGAGATTCCACTGGTGGTAAGGCTGAATAACTGGTCTCAAGAGACGGTATGGGGAAAGCCTTTAAAAAGTGCAAAAGCAATCAACGGAATCGGCTCCAACAAAAAGCTTTCCGAATTTATTGATTCTGTTTCTCAAAACGGCGAAGTTTATCTATCCGGAAACATCTCCGAGGTCTATAAAGGCGATGGCTTGTTTGCAAAAAATATCTCCTTTGCCCAAAATATGCAGGGACAAGCGGCAATCATGCAGAAGTTCGGCTTGGTAACGCGTTTTCGGGAGGATGGCGGACATTATCTGCTTTCCAATAAATATGTTCCGTATTATACCGGAAAATTCGGTGAGGCAATAGAAAAAATAAATAAAAATGCGGGAATCGGCATTGACGGTCTCAACACGCTTTATACAGATTTCGGTGAAGGAAAAAGTCTTACCGCAACAATGGAATCCTTTAAGACTTCTTTGGCTCAGCTAAGCCGGAAAGACCATAAAATAGCGGTAGATGGCGGAGCTGAATTCTCGCTTGGTTCTGCAGATTTTGTTTTTAATTGTTCAAGTACGGATAGCGGATTTGATATAAGCAGTAATGCAATTCCTTTTTATCAAATCGCATTACACGGATATATTCCGTATGCGATGGAAGCAATCAATCTTTCCTCCAATCCGCAGAAAGCGTTTTTAAAATCTTTGGAAACCGGTTCCTTGTTAAGCTTTCATTGGATTGCGGAAGATGCCGAAAAGGTTAGATACTCACGGGATGATACTCTTTATAATGCAACCTATTCTCTTTGGAAAGAG
>CAZFQM010000068.1:720-7592 GCA_964520995.1 uncultured Oscillospiraceae bacterium | reverse complement strand
AGAGCGTTGTCGACTTTGTCGACACGCTCAAACAGTACGATTTTCGGAGCAAATCGTACTGCTTTTTGTCGTTCAAGGGAAAATAGAAGCAAAAGGCAGATTTTTAATCGATATAACGGATGATTTTCTGCGCTTGCTCAACAGACGGAAAAACGCCGACCGCCGTTAAGGCGTAAAGAATCGCTCCGAATGCCGCCTCTTCCTTGTGCATCGGTATTTTTAAGGGTTTATGAAAGGTTTCGGAAATAATGCGCTGTAATACCTTGTTTTGTCGAATACCGTTTCCCGAGCCGATAAGGTGCTCATAGCCTTGTAAGCGCTTTTCATCGGAATTTTTGTAAATCGAAAACAGCTCATCAACAATACCGTGCAGCACGCCCAGCATCATGTCTGTGGGAGTAAAGTTGTTGATACTCAATTCCCGAACAAAGCCTCTTGCGCTGGGGTCATTTCGTGTGCCGCAAAATTGTGTATTGAACAAAAGGTCGGTATGGGTGTCGGACAATTGCTCCAATACCCTGTCCATTCCCGGATAGGCGGAGGCAGACGGTACTCCCGTTACCATTTCGGCTGTCTGTCTGAAGAATTGCTCCAGGTAAGAAAACGCACGTCCGCCGCACAACGAGGAGCCGACCGAAAGATTGACCTGACCGTCCAAGCAGGGACGTGTCTCCATTTGCTTGTTTTCCTGCTGCCGAATCAGAGAGATTTGGCTTCCCGTTCCGACGTTGACCAACAGGCAATCCCGCATATTGCAGACAGAGCCGATATAGCTTGCCTGGTTATCTCCGATTGCAAGTGAAACGGGAATGCCGTGGTAATAACCCAAAATGGTTTTGTCATTGCCGATTGGCGGCAACAGCTCGGTTGGCAGTGCGGCTTTCTTTGCCGCTTCAAGATCAAAGGCTTTCTTTTCAATGTCGTATAAGCCCAGGCTTGCGGCATCCGAAATATGCAAAATCGGTGCGGTTTTCCCCGCCAGCTTCATGGCGACAAAGTCATGAATGGTACAAAGGGTCACTGCCTGCTGCGGAACAGAATGGTTGACGGTATGGTAAAACAATGTGGTCAAGCCGAAGCCACTCGACATCCGGTATCCCGTGCATTGCGAAAGTGCTTGCGCATAGGTCTGCTCGGTGTCATAGGGCTGATTTCCGCTTTCATCCTGCCAGGTATATAACGGACTAATTGCATCGCCGTCTGCGTTGAGGTAGACAATGCCGTGCATTTGACCGGTAATGCCGATACCGTCTATTTCGGTTTGCTCTGAAAGGAAACGATCCAAAATAGAGTGGGTTTTGTTCAGAATGCTCTGTGGGTCCTGGATTTTTTCAAAGGGCTTTCCTTGTATAAAGGAATCGTTTTTTTCGGTGATTGTTTTGATAACCTCACCGCTTGCGGAATGAATCATGATTCCGCAAACAGTGGTAGTGCCGATGTCCAAACCGATTGCATACATAAAAGCTTTTACTCCTCCCGTTTGTACTTAGCAAATAGCGGTAGATTGCAAATCCAAACGCTTGATGATGTCGGTTTGAATTGCCGGAGACAGGTCAAGAAAGTTGACGAATGTGCCGTGAATCCGCATGATGTAAACACCGCTCGGCGCATATTTTTTCGGATTTTCCAAAACCTTGCGGAGAATTTCCGGAGTGGTGACGTTGACATAGAGGTAAAACGGAGAAATACGGTGATTGGCTTCGTTGAAGAAAAGCGGCTTGATGATGCGATTAGCAAAATCCATTCCCTTATCCTCATAGCTTTCCGAGGTGAAGTATTTCGGGTCGATACCGAAGTGGGAAGCATAGCCCCCGTTCATCTTTTCAAAGGGCAATTGCATGGTGGAAAGAATACGGAAGCCGAGTCCGCCGCCTGCTTCACCGTAAAGCGGGTCTACGCCGTAGCCCAGCATTTCGCGGGACTTTCTGCCGTCGGGGGTAGCACCGACCCAATAGCCGTACAGCAAATGGGTAGAGGGACTACTCCAATCGGGACGGAAAGAATTGCCCAGATACTTCTTTTGTGCGGCAACCATGTCGGAAATTGTTGCGGCGATTTCGACCGCTTCGCTATCCACCTCGGGAATGTTGTTTCCGTATTTCGGGCATTGCAGCAGGTATTGACGCAGCTCTTCATCCTCTTCAAAGTTGTTTTGCAATGCTTTATGCAGGCGTTCGATATCCTGCGGACGCTCTTGCAGCAGATGATCGATTGCCAGGAAGGAATCGGCAACAATCGACAAACCGTGGATCAAGCATCCGCTTCCGTTGTATTTTGTTCCCTGCGCTTGGGTGTCACGGGTGTCAATACCGGTTTCGGTTCCGCCCATAAAGGTACTTAAAAAGGGAACCGGTAGGTAGGAAATTGCAGTGATGGCACCGTTTGCCGCTTCGGACATTTTAGACAGGAAGAAATCTACATTTTTATAGAAAGCTTCGCGGATGTTTTTCAGCGTGTCGGCAAAATCACCCTCACAGGCGGTGCCGATGTACTCCCCGGTAACGGTAGAACGGCCGTTATTGAGGGTAAGCTCCAGAATTTTGGCAAGGTTGAGCCAGCTGTTTGTGGTGTTGCCGTTGTCTTTTCCCATAATCAGCGGTTCCTGGCAGCCTGCTACCGAATAATCCTCCAGGTCGGAGGCTTCGATTCCGCCTGCCTTTAACACCTCAAACAACGCATCGTCATTGAAGATAGAGGGGGTCAGACAGCCCGGTGTGAAGAAGAAACGCCCCAGCTCGCGATAAAGCTTTTCGGGTGTGTTGCGGTGCAGCTTTACCGACAGAATCGGTTGCGGGAGATTCATGTCATAGTAGGCATCCAGCAAGGCGTAGGAGGTCTCGTTGGTCAGGTCTCGATTGTCATTGGATTTGCCGCCGATGATGATGTTCTGGGAGATTGCCCAGCTGCGGTCACCGACGTTATAGAAGGTCAGGAAATGCTTGAATAATTCCGAGGCGGTTTTGCGGTCGGTGTTTTCCATCGCACGATAAGGCTCGAAAATACGATCGGCGTTTCCTACCGAAAAGGCAAAGGGATTCGGCGCCTGCTCCAGACACATCACCTGCCACAGCAAGAGGTAGGCTTGGATGGCTTCATACAGATTTTTTGCTCCATGCGCAGGTACGTTGTTGAGCGTGTTTTCAAGCAAAGCCCACTGCTCCTTGCGCTTTCCGTCTGCCTGCTCTGCTTTTTGATGTACGATTGCGGCGTAACGCGCGGTAAGAGTCAGTAGTGCTTCCAGGGAGAGCTTCATTGCAAGGAAGTTGTCTTTCTTTTTCGCATCGACTTCTTTTGCTTGCTTTTGCTCCAGCTCTTCGATCATTTTCAGCACACCGTGCTTGAGGGCATAGCGAAAATCGGGGATCAGATGTCCCGTGACCTGCTCGATGAAGAAAGCAACCTCGCCCGTATAAGCGGAAAATTTGTCATATACCGCATTTAGCGTTGTAACATAATCGCTGTTTTGGCTTTGCTCCTTTACCCGAGCAATCCGCTCTGCCGTAATTTCCTCATTGGGGACGATATCATCGTATACCGCCGTCGGATCGCAGTATCCGGAAAAGGACTCCACTTCAAAGGCGGGGTTGATGAGGGCATAGGTTCTGGCGAAAGCATCGCTCTGCGTGCCGACGAATACGGCGTTGTCGCTGACGGACAGAGGAAGCTCCTCTACGATTGCTTTCAGCTCGTAGGCGGCTTTTAATTCCCGCGACATATTGTTCAGCTCGGCATCCTTGCGAAATGCGATTTCTCTTGATAAAAACCAGCCATCCAATCTCTTTTTGGCACGCTCTTCTTTAAAAAGAGCCTTTGCAAGGGAGGATATTTCTCCGTCGTTGTAAAGCTTAGACAGTAATTCCATAGTAATCGACCTTTCTGTTTTGTATTTTATAAGATTATTTTGGTTAGGTATGAATCAGCGGGATTTGCCGACTTTTTAAGACGTTGACGAATGCGGAAAGCTGTTCATCGGTGATAAAGCCGTCCTGCATGGTGTATGGTAAGCCACATTGCTTCCATTTGTCCTTGCCGTATTCATGGTAGCGAAGAAGCTCGACCTGCACCTTATCGGAAACCAAATCCGACAACAGCTTTGCAAAATGCTCGGCGTCCTCAGCAGAGGCATTAAAGTGATTGATCAGCGGAATGCGGATCAATAATTGCTCTCGTGTTTTGGCGGCAGTTCGGAGATTTTGGAGAAGCACTTCGTTGGAAATACCGAGCCACTCACGGTGCTTTTCGACGTCATAATGCTTGAAATCCATAATCAGCCAATCAATAAAGGGGAAAAGCTCCGGTAAGCGTGGATGGGTGCCGTTGGTTTCGATAGCGATATGGATGTTATCTTTTTTCAGCAGTGGCAGTAATTCGCGCAGTGCTTCAAACTGCAAGGTAGCTTCTCCGCCGGTAAAGGTGACACCGCCGCCGTCGAAAAACATGATCGCACTTCGGCGAATTTCATCCAGGACGGCTTGAAGCGGAAGTTCCCGCTCGGAACGCTTTAAGCCACTGTCATAGAGGACGGTGCACTCTCGGGCGGTGCATTGCTTGCAGATTTCACGGTTGAGCTGATTGTCGCAAATTGCATTGTGGGGACAGCTGTCATTGCAAAGTGTCTGCTGCGTTTGGAGCAAGCACCCGTTTATCGGGATTCCCTCCGGATTGGAGCACCACGGACAGCGCAGATTGCAACCCTGCAGATGATATACCAATCGATTTCCGGGGCCGTCCTGGGAATAATTAAAGCATTTTTGAAACAACTTCAGATGCAAAGAATTCACGCCCTTTCCGAATCAATATCGGTTCAATCATTATCATTATAGTATGGAAGAATAAAAATGTCAATTCGTTTTACAAAACAAACCGAAAAAAATAGAATATTTTAAAAAACAGGAAAAGCTACTTGACGATTGTGTTGATTTTGCTGAATGAGAAATCACTCCACTTCAAGCGACAGAATTCCGAAAAAATGCCGAAACAGCGGACTTTTTGCGGGGTTAAGCGGGCTTTTGGACAAATGAATTGTTTTCAAAAAAGAACGAAAAGTGATTTGTGATAGGATATATGAATATATATCACAATTTTATATCGATAAAAAGGTGTAAAACAAACAAAAATTGTGTCCAAATTTATTATTTGGACACAATTTGTATAGAAGTGATGAAAAGTAGGCCTGAATTTTGACAAATACAATATGTAAAACTGATTGACAATAGAAATCTTCTGTGCTATACTGAAAACAAGAAAAACAGAAAAAGCAAAGCCGATTTATGCAGATTAGATAAACGAACACCGTTTTATAGGCATAACATCGCAAAAAGCCAAACGGCTTTTCAGTCATAATAACACAGATGAGGGATAGAAAATTATGTTGGCATCTGCAAAGCGCCCGATAAAATTAAAATCAAATCGCGTTTGGAGAATTTATTCCGGCGGAAAATTGCTGGATGAATTTTGCGGTGTTGTTCCCGGCATCGACGGAGCGTTCCCGGAGGATTGGCTCGGCTCGGTGGTGGAAGCGAATAATATGCCGCGGGAGGGACAACCGTTGCGAGAGGGACTCAGTGTTTCTGCCGACACGGGTGAATATTTAAAGGATTTAATAGCGGCACATCCGGAAGAGTTGCTCGGCAGCAAGCATATTGCCGAGGTCGGTAACGATTTGGGCGTGCTGGTGAAGTTTTTGGATTCCGCAGTACGCTTGCCGATACAAGTTCACCCCGACAAGCTTGCCGCGAGGGAATTGTTTGATTCCGCTTACGGTAAAACCGAAGCCTGGTACATCCTGGGCGGGCGTGAAATAGACGGAGAACAACCCTATATATTGATGGGCTTTAAAGAGGGAGTTACGAGGGAACAGTGGCAACGGTATTTCGATGAGCAGGATATTTCCGGTATGGAAAACAGCCTGCACAAAATACCGGTATCACCGGGAGATGTCTTTTTGGTGCGTGGCGGAACGCCGCACGCAATCGGACCGGGCTGCTTCTTACTGGAAATACAAGAGCCTACCGATTATACCATCAGTGTGGAGAAGAAAGCCCCCGACGGCAGTACGGTCCCCGATTTTCTTTGCCACCAGGGGATCGGCTTTGAAAAAATGTTTGAATGCTTTCATTATAATACGCAGAACAGAGAGAAAACCTTGGAAAGCTGTAAGCTGCATCCGAGCTGCATAGCGGAAGATGAAAATGTAAAAGCAGAACGCTTAATTGATTCGGAGCAGACCCCTGCTTTTTCGCTCAACAAGCTTGCGGTAAAGGGGAGCTATCATTATCCCGCAGACGGGCAGGCGGCAATTTTGGCAGTGGTCGGCGGAGCGGGAAAAATCGTTTCCCCCGCAGGTACGGTCTCACTTCGGCAGGGCGATTCGGTCTTTATGCCCGCGGAATCCGAAAATGTGCTTTTGGTGTCGGACGGAGCAGAGGATTTGGTAATATTGGAATGTCTTCCGCCCGTATCGGTAAAATAATAAAATGAAGGAGAAGCTCGGTTTATGAGGATTGCTACTCACAACGCGGAATACATAAAACGCTACAATCGAAATTTGGTCATGCGTTTGTTGATAGCACAGCCATTGTCCCGTGCCGAGCTTGCACGAAAAACCGGCTTAACCCGACAAACGTTATCGAACATCGCCGACGAAATGCTCTCCGAAAATCTGATTATCGAGGAAGAAAGCGTAAAAAGTCAAAAGGGACGTGCGCCCTTGCTGCTTAACATCAAAAGCGATGCTTTCTATGCGATGGGAGTTTATTTGTCGCGTGCGGGTTGCTTGGTGGGCTTGGTGAACATCAAGGGGCAAATTGTGAAGCTGGAAAGGATTTCCGAAAGCGTTTCATCGGATAACACCGTGTTCCTGTCGCGGGTGT
>CAZFQM010000068.1:0-710 GCA_964520995.1 uncultured Oscillospiraceae bacterium | reverse complement strand
GAGCAAATATTGCGGGATACCGGCGTTGATCGCAGTAAGGTACTCGGAATCGGGATCAGCTCTCCCGGACCTGTTCGTCAGGAAGAGGGTATTATTTTAAATCCGCCCGGCTTCGAACGCTGGCACAACACCGCTGTTGCCACCTTTTTGGAAAAAGAAACGGGGATTTGGACCTTGCTGGAGAATAATGCCTATTCTCTCGCTACCTATGAAAAATTCTACGGAAACGGAAAAGATTTCGACAATTTCATGCTTTTGCTGGTTGACAGCGGCGTTGGTTGCGGAATCATATCAAACGGCAGATTGTATAAGGGAAGCCATCGGCTGTCAGGTGAAATCGGGCATACCTCTATCAATTTTGTCGGTGAGCGTTGCTCCTGCGGAAATTACGGCTGTTTGGAGCTTTACGCGGCGATTCCGAATTTGCTGCGGCGATTTTCTCTTCCCGAGGATGCATGGCCGCAGGTGGTGACTCAAGCAAAGCAAGGCGATATTGAGGCGATTTCCGTTTTAAATCAAGAGGCGGATTATCTGATTGCCGGAATTGTCAATGCGGTAAATATGCTGGATGTTGAAGCGATCATCCTGGACGGAGATATCATCGAGGCGTTTGATTTCATTCAGCCTTATATGGAAAAAAAGATTACCGAGAAGATTATTACCAGAAGCTTCGGAAGCGTTAGACTGCTTTCCTCCTGCGGGCATTATCA